>DATHOI010000970.1:0-5626 GCA_035485095.1 Polyangiaceae bacterium
GCCCCCCCCGCCATGACGTCCACCGACACCATTTCAAGCGACGCTTCGTCCACACCCGGCTCTGAAAACTCGACGGAGAACCACGCGTCGGGGGACGCGCTGGCTAGCACGACGAGCGCCGCATCTGACGCCGCACCACAGGTTGGTGAGAGCGAGGCGGAGGCGCACGGCGAGAGCGACGCGGGCTCGGAGAGCGAGGGCGAAGCAGCGGGCGACGAGAGCAGCACCGAGGGCGGGCCCGCTCAGGCAGCCGGCGACAAACCAAAGAAGAAACGTCGCCGAAAGAAGAAGCGCCACCCAGCAGCCGGCGGCGAGCCGCGTGAAGGCGCACCACGCCCGCAACATCGAGCCAGCGATCGCGCCCCCTTTCACACCGGTGAAGAAGTGTTCGGCAAAGTCACCGCCGTGCTCGAGACCGCGATCATGGTCGACTTGTCCGGCAAAGCATTGGCGATTTTCGATCGCGGCGAGATGGAGCCGGACGATCTGGTCCCCGCGGTAGGGGATCGCTTCGTCGCGCGCATCCACAACGACGGGCTGCGTGGCGGGTTGGTCGTTTTGACCCGAAAACCGCTGCGCGAAGAGGAAGCCAAGCCCAAGGTCGAACAAGCCGCCAAAGACGGTACGCACATCACCGGCTTGATCACGGGCGTGATCAAGGGCGGAGTGGAGGTCGACATCGACGGCTTGCGCGCCTTCGCGCCGGCGTCGGGCATGGATCTGCATCCGGCGAACGCGAACTTTGCCGTGCTCGTCGGGCAGCGCGTCGATTTCAAGGTCGTGCAATACGAAAAGGCGGGGCGCGACGTAGTCGTGTCACGCCGCCCAATGCTCGAAGCGGAAGCGCATGAGCGCCGCAAGCACGCCATCACCTTGCTCCAAGAGGGCCAAGTGATGAACGGCGTGGTGCGCACGGTCGTGGAATGGGGCGCCTTCGTCGCCCTCCCTGAAGCCGAGAACCTGGAGGGCTTGGTGCACGCCTCCGAGGCCAGCCACGACGCGCGCACGCCGCTCGCCGAGCTGTTTCGCCCCGGTGATCGCATCGAAGTCAAAATCACCAAGATCGACGAACGCGGTAAAATCTGGCTCAGCCGGAAGGCCCTGATCGACGATCCCTGGGCGCTGGCCAAGCAGAAATACGCCCAGAACTCGACGCACAAGGGCAAGGTCGTACGGCTCGAGAAGTTCGGCGCATTCATCGAGCTCGAACCCGGTGTCGAAGGGCTGCTCCACATCTCGGATTTGTCGCTGGAGCGCATCGAGCACACGGAAGAAGTGCTGAAGCTCGAGCAAGAGATCGACGTGATCGTGCATCACTTCGACCCGCGCTCGAAGAAGCTGACGCTGCACCCGGCGCCGACCGGCGAGCGCGCCAACGAGACCCCGCAGAAGATCGTGCGCAACGCGCTCGTGAAGGCGGAGGTCATCAAAGGTGAGGCAGCGGGTGTACTCGTGCGCTTGCTCGGGGTGACGGGTCGCGCCGCGCGCGGCTTCATTCCGGGTGCACAGACGGGCACCGCGCGCGGCACGGATCTGCGCAAAGCTTTCAAGCCAGGTACGATCCTCGATCTCAAGGTGCTCGATCTCGACCCGCGCAACGGTGAGCCGAAGCTCAGCCTGCGGGGTTACAAAGAGGACGAAGAACGCCGAGCACACAAAGAATACCGACAAAAGCTCAAAGCAGAGGGCGGCTTCGGCACGCTCGGCGATCTGCTGAAGGCTCGGCTCGGCGCGAGCGAGTCCAAGTAAATTCGCCTGTGTCGTAAGCCTGCGCTAGTCGCTGGAAATTAGTCGCCTTTTCGCGCCAGCTCCGCATGAGAGCGGGGCTTTTCGGCGACCTGCACGCCAAGCTTCGACGCTCATCGGTTGTCGGATAGGGCGGTGCTACTCTATGTTGGACCAAGGCTGCATACCGAAGAGGTTTCCGCGCGAGCCATCGCGCGCACAGCGATGTCCAAACGCACGGATCGCGAGCTCGTTGACGCTGCACGAGACGGTGACAGCGAAGCCTTTGGCGCGCTCATGCGGCGCCATCAGAAGCGCATCTATCGCCTCGCGGTCCATCTGCTGCGCGACGCAGCCGAGGCCGAGGACGTGACGCAGGAAACGTTCGTGCGCGCCTACGGTGCGCTCGAGCGCTTCGACGGGCGCAGCGAAGCCTTCACTTGGATCTATCGCATCGCGGTCAACCTGTCTTTGAACACTATCCGCGCTCGGAAGTCGGATCGGAAATCCGTCTCCGCCGATGACCCCCGGCTGGAAGGCGCGCTCGTCGAAACGCGTGCAGGCAGCGCCAGCCCACACGGCGCGAGCGAGAACCGCGAGCTCGGACGTGCCCTGTGCGAGGGCATGGACTCGCTCAGCGACACCCTGCGCACCACGCTGATCCTGGTGGGGGTGGACGGCCTGAGTCATCTGCAAGCGGGCGAAATTCTCGGCTGTCCCGAGGGCACGGTGGCGTGGCGAGTCCACGAAGCCCGCAAGAAGCTCAAGGCATACTTGGTCGAGCGCGGCTTCGTGCCCAAGAGCGAAGAGGGTGCCGCGTGACCGAGCGACGCTCGTCAGCCGATCTCGGGCCCAATATGGAGGCGGCGCTGGGCGCGTTTCCGTTCCCCGAGCGTGATTGGGAAAGCGATGCTCGCACGCTCGAAGCACGGTTCACGGAAAGCGCGCGCAAGTCGACTGATGCAACGCTGCTCCGCGCGCCGTTGCCCGCCGAGCCAGGTGAGCCGAGCTCGCTCTCCGCGACCACGACGCCTCTGACGAGCTCCGGTGTCCGAACGCAGAGCCTCGCCGAGATGGCGCGGCGCAGTGTGGAGCAAAATCAGGCTGCCGCGCGTGACATGGCGCGAGAGACTCTGGCGCTCGCCGCCCAAAAACGACCCAGCGGAGAAGAGGCTGCAGCGTTGCGCGAAGCGGTCAGCGCCGTGCGCGCGGTGGCAGAGGCTCCTTCCCCACCGCCGTCGAGTGCAAGCGCCCAGAGTGCGCGCGCGTCGCTGCCCGCGAAAGCGGCCGCGAGCACAGCAAGCTCTCGGTCGAAGATCTCTTTGGTGGGCGGCGGACTCGCGCTCGCAGCCGCGCTGCTCTTGTGGCTCAAGCAACCGGCACCAGCGCCAGCTCCGCTGGTGAGCAATGACGTGGTCGCCGCGGCGGCGCAGGACACCGCGCAGAGTCCTGCCGCCTCGCCCGCGCCCGTGGCGACCGATCACCCTGCAACAGCGGCCGTCGCTGCGACGGCGGTCGATCCGAACGCCCTGTCCGAGGAGAGCGCCGCAAAAACAGCGGAGGCTGCCCACGCCAAAGTTGCGGCGTTGGCTCCGGCTGCCGCGGCGCCCGCCGTCAGCGCATCCGCAGCGGGACCAGCCCCCGAAAAATTCGTTTTGGAAGAAGATCAGCCGAGCGCTGTGGCGTCGGCGAAGCCCGCAGAAAAGCCGGTCGAGCAGGCACTGCCCACGGATCCCGCGTTGCGCCCAGCCGACAGCACGGGCGGAGCCATCCCGGTCAAGCCCTCGACCGGCGCGGTGCAAGCTGCCCTCGGCGCAGTGATGAGCGGCGCGCGACATTGCGTGGCAGGTGACGAAGAGGCGTCGAGCGCCGTGGTCGTGTTCGCGTCGGACGGACACGTGCAGAGCGTCAGCGTGCATGGGCCAGCCGCCGGGAAACCGTCGGCCACCTGCATCGAAGGGCAGTTGTCGCGCGCTCGGGTGCAGCCCTTCGCGGCGCAGAGCTTCAGCGTCAACGCCACCGTTCGCCCCGATTGATCCCGATTTTCTTCGAGATCTCGCTCACTTTGCTGCGGCCGAGCGAATCTGCCGCAGAAACGCCAGAGCACGCGTTGACAAGCTGGGATCCTTCGCTCATAGTCCCCGCCCCTCGAGCCCTTTCCGGGCCCTTTTTGAAGGTATTCTGATGGTTTCTTCGACTCGGCAGACTGAACGTCGTCGGTTCATCCGCGCGCGCAGCCAAGGCGCCAACAAGAAGGCGGCGGCAACGCCCAAGTTCCCGGTTCATCCCGAGGGCTACGATCCCAAGGCGCCCGACGCGCGCAAGGCGAAGGCCTGACGCGCAAGCGACAGCCGCGCTTCATCACTCTTAGCACCTAGCTCGAGGATTTCAGGACGATGGCCAATCACCCGTCAGCAGAAAAACGTAATCGTCAGCGGCTCGTGCGCGCTGAACGCAATCAAGCCGTGCGCAGCTCGCTGCGCACCGCCGTGAAAAAAGCGCGCGCTGCGATCGCCACCGGCAATCTCGACGCCGCCAAGGCGCCGGTCGCCGCCGCATCCAAGGCGCTGGCCAAGGCCGTGAGCAAGGGCGTCGTGCACGCACGCAACGCCTCGCGCACGACCTCGCGCATCCAGGCCGCGCTGCACAAAGTCACCGCCAAAGCGTGATTTTCGCCATGCCCGCGCTCGGGGTTGCTCGCTAACGAGTGACCCGGGTAGCGGGCATCGCTATTCGCCGACCTCGCGTGCTACGCTGTTTCGGCGCGCTGCCCTGCGCGTGGGAGACGTGGGCAATGCCGAGCCTGGAAGACGACACCGAGAGCGAGCTTCGTGCGCTCGTCGGGAGCACGGTCGCCGGCAAGTACCGCGTCGATCGCCTGATTGGACGCGGCGGCATGGGCGCGGTCTTTCAAGCGACCAACCTCGCGATCGGCAAGCGGGTGGCACTGAAGTTCCTGGATCACGAAGCGGCCAAGAACCGAGAAGCCTGCCAGCGCTTCCAACGCGAAGCGGAAGCCGCGGGCATGGCCGAGAGCGCCCACATCGTCCAGATCTTCGATTCTGGAAGCAGCGAGGCCGGCCTGCCGTTCCTGGTCATGGAGCTGCTCAGCGGAGAAGATCTGCGAGCCCGCCTGCGACGCGAGGCGCGGCTGCCAGTGAGCGACGCGCTGCGCATCGTCAGCCAAGTCTTGCGGGCCCTCGTGCGCGCGCACGCGGCAGGGATCGTCCACCGTGATCTAAAGCCAGACAATGTTTTCCTGTGCGCGCGTGACGACGATCCGTCGTTCGTGAAGATCGTCGACTTCGGGATCTCCAAGGTGGCGCGCGCACGCGTCGCCGACACGCTCACGCGGCGTGGCACGGTCCTCGGCACGGCGTTCTACATGTCGCCGGAGCAAGCACAGTCCTTCGCTGACATCGACGGTCGCACGGATCTGTTCAGCGTGGGCGCGATCTTGTTCGAGATGCTCGCAGGGGCGCCGCCGCACGTCGCGCCCACTTACGAATCAGTACTGATCAGCATTTGCACGAACGACGCGGTGGACGTGCGTACACGCGCGCCCGAAGTTCCCGCGGCGGTCGCCGCTTTGGTCAGTAAGGCCCTCGAGCGCGACCGAGAGCGGCGCTATCAATCCGCCGCAGAGTTCTTGGCTGCGGTCAGCCAGGCAGAAGGTCGCGCCGAGCCGGGACCGTCGGCGTTCGGCGCGCTTTCCAGCACTCGCACGCCGCAGGACAACGTCACGACGCACGCCCTTCAGCGCAAGCGCTACGGCACGCTCGTGGCCGGCATCATCGCGACACTGTCTGGGTTCGCGCTGACCGCCTACTTCATGGTTCAAGGCACTGCGTCGCAGAACGCCGCCAAAGAGGCGCCCTCGGCGGGTCCGCCCATCACTGCG
>DATHOI010000971.1:0-4507 GCA_035485095.1 Polyangiaceae bacterium
TAACCCTTGCTGCGAGCTTGCGCTTGCACGCGATCGGCTGTGAGCCCGCGGCTTCTAGCGTTCGAGCTCCTTGGGTGGCGGCCGGCGAGCTGAGCATCGACGACGACGCGCGTTCCCGGATGAAAGGACGCCTGGTTGGACACGTAGCTCGGATCGGTGGTGCCGCCCAGGTTCCAACGGGCGAGCTCTTCGTCATCGAAGGCGGCCTGTATCGGGCTCGCGGCGCGGGGGCGTGCGTCGAGAGCGTATGGTTCTTCGAAGCTCAGCTCCGGGGCTGAGTCAACGCGTGGGCTGCCAGCAGCGTTCGCTTCGCCCGCATCTGGTTCGGGGCTCGCGACTCCAGCGTCTGTGGGAGCAGGGACCGCGGCAGACTCCGCGATGGGCGCGGTAGGCAGTGGGCCCGTCGGCGGCCCCTCCGAAACGCGTTCGACCCCGCGGCTGGCGCAACTGGCCGTGAACGCCGCGAGCGTCAGCAGGGCAAAAACCGCACGGCTTTCGGTGTGCGCCTTTACCGCGCGGCGAAAGGGGAGGAAAGTCGGCATTCTGACGGAGGTATCGAAATGAGTGACGGGAGCACGGAGCTAGGCTTCGAGCATGGCTCAGGTTTCGTGGCGGGTGAAGTCTCTGGAGGCTTTGGCCTCGGCCCACTCGAGACGCAGTACGAGGAGCTCTTTGCAGAGGCGCTGGCTGACGGCGTGATCACGCCCGACGAACGCGCGCGCTTGGAGAAGGCGGCCGACAATTTGGGGCTCGATCCGCAGCGTTTGTTGCGACTCGAACAGGCGATGGTCGCGGCCTATCAGACCCGTCATCGCATTCAGATCGTCGAGCAGTACGAGGAATCGGCTCCGTCTCTCTCGCCCTTGCGCGTTGAGGCAGATGGTGACGCCGGGCGCACGTTGTTGCTCAAGCGCATCGAGCAGCTGGAGGCTCGCGTCAAGGAGCTCGAAGCCGAGCTGCGCAAGGCTCAGGCGTCGATCAACGTCGAGGTCGACTTGTCCGACGTGGAGAGCGCGGCCCAAGATGCCAGCGAAGATCCGGATGAAATCTGGCGCCGGGCGCGGCGCGATCCGAAGAGTCCTGAGGCGTATCGCGCGCTCAGTCGCGTGTACGCCGCGCGCCAAGATCTCGATCGCCGATTCTGCGTGGCCCAGGTATTGACGGCACTCGGCGCAGCGAGCGCCGAAGAGCGCGCGCTCGTGGAGAAGTACCGCACTGAAACACTGATCGCGCCGCGCGCGAGCGTGTCGGCCAACGCCTGGGTCGACTTGTTGTTTCACCCGGAAGAGGAAGTACTCACCGGCCAGATCTTCAGCTTGATCGCGCCAGCAGTGTTGGTCGGCCGCGTCACGGCTTTGCGCCGCGACAAGAAGCTCCATCAGCCCGCGCCGAGCGCCAAGCAAGACCCGGCCAAGGCCACGGTCACGGCCGTGCGCGCGTTGCCCTGGGCCGCGGCGATCCTTGGGCTCGCCGCGCCGCCGATGTACTTGGAAAAAGACCGCGATTCGGGCTACGCGCTGATCCCCGGCGTGCCGCCGTTCACGGCCATCGGCAAGCGCGTGTTGTCAGGGAAGACGCAGCTAGAGCACGCATTCATGGTCGGGCGGCATTTGTCTTGGTACCGTCAGGAGCACTATGTGCGGACTCTGTTCAGCAGCGTCCCCGATTTGGAAGATCTCTTCCTGGCCGCGCTGACGATCGGCAATCCCGGTCTGCCCATCGCCGAGGACATGAAGCGGCGTGTGGCGCCGATCGCGCAGGCAATTCAGCCGATGCTCGAAGCGCCGCACGTCGATGCGCTGCGCGGTTGTTTCTTACGCTTCGTCGAAGAGGGAGGGCGCACCAATTTACAGCGTTGGAGTAGCGCGACCGACAAGACCGCGTGCCGCGCTGGGTTCGTGCTCAGCAACGACATCGCTACCGCGCTGAAGGTTCTGGCCGAAGAAGAAGGCGCTGACGGTGAGCTCAGCAAGGACCTCTTGTCCTTCGCAGCCAGCGAGCGATACTTCAAGCTGCGGCGCCAGCTCGGCATCGCGGTCGATCAGAATTGAGCTAATTTGCGCTAGATCGCGGGGTGCGGCCCGGACTTCGGGCTGCGCACAGCCTCGATCTGATAGCCTCCAGACCGGAAGCGAGCGATGGCGGAGGACGTATTCGGAATCGTTGGCAGCGTCATTGCGGGCGCGTACCACGTCGAAGCGGTCGTTGCCGAGGGTGGTTTCGGCGTCGTGTACCGCGCCCATCACGGCGGCTTTCGCGCGCCGGTAGCGTTGAAGCTCCTCAAGGTCCCACCGCAGAGCTCCGAGCAGCAGGCGGCATTCTTGGAGCTGTTCCGCGCGGAGGCCGAGCTCCTGTTTCGGTTGTCGGCGAGCCTGCCGACGGTCGTGCGACCGCTGCACGTCGATGCGTTCACGGCGTTCGACGGCAGCTTCGTGCCGTACATCGTGCTCGAGTGGCTCGAGGGCGTGACACTCGATGCACTGATCAAACAACGGAACCGGGACGGCCTTGCTGCGCTTCCGTTACGCAAGCTCGTGCGCCTGCTCACTCCGGTCGCACGCGCGCTCGAGCGCGCGCACAACTTCAGCGGGCCCGAAGGCGTCGTGTCGATCGTTCACCGCGATTTGAAGCCAGAGAACATCTTCGTTGCCCAAGTGGCGGGTGAAGAAGTCGTGAAGATCTTGGATTTCGGCATCGGCAAGGTGAAGAGCGCGGCCAGCCAAGTCGCCGGTCGGATGAGCCAAGACGGGCACGCGCCGACCGCGTTCACGCCGGCATACGGTGCGCCGGAGCAGTGGGCGCCCAAGCACTTCGGGCAGACTGGGCCTTGGACCGATGTCTGGGGGCTTGCGCTGTGCATGGTCGAAGCCCTCGCAGCGCGTCCAGTGATCGACGGTGATCCAGCGGCGATGATGGGCACCACCCTCGATCCGCTGCGCCGCCCAACGCCGCGAACCGAGGGGGTGGAGCTGCCCGACGCGGTCGAGGCGGTGTTTGCGCGCGCGCTCGCGCTCGATCCACGAGCACGCCCGCGCGACGCGGGCGTTTTCTGGAACGAGCTCGTAGCGGCCTTGCAAGTTCCAGATTCCGAGCGCGGCATCGCGCTGCAACGTGACCCACGCGCGGAGGATGGTGGCGCCGGTGTGCGCGTCGAACGAGTGGAGGTACGCTCGCGGTCGTCGGGCAGCATGGCGCGCGTGCCGCAGCCGAGCGCGGCCGTCGAGCAAGCGCTAGCGATGGACCTCGAATTCGACCCGAGCCAACCGGCGCGCCTCGGTGCGGTGTCAGAAACCAGGCCCTCGACGCCGGCACCGGCGCGCATGCCCGTGCCCGTCACGGCGGCCTCGCATTTCGTGCCGGATTTGGAGATCGCGCCGCCTTCGGTGCCCCGTCGGCCGAGTGGCGCGCAAGCGGCCGTCGTGCAACGTCCCAGTCCTCAGTCGTCGGGCGGGCGCAGTGACGCGCACAGCTCGGGAGCGCACACCGCCGTCATCGACTTCGACGACGGAGCGCAGGGTGGGTCGCTCGATCTCGATCTGCCAGAAGACGAGCCGCTGGCTCGCCGCAGCGCGAGCTCGCCGGGCATGCGCGCGGTCCAGACAACGGCAACACGGCACAGCTCACCGCCGCCGCGAAGCCTGTCTCCAGCACCGACTTCGGTGAGGAACGCGCCGCCGCCCGTCAGCGGCGTGATCGCAGTGAGCACTGAGGTTCAGGGCTCGACTGCGGGCGCTCAGGCTGCGCCGAGCCCGCACAGCGCTGGGGGGCCCCCGCGGCGCTCCGTGCCGCCGCTCGCGCCGCAAAATGCCTCGGCTCTCGACACCGGGTTCGTTGCCAAGATCGAGCCCGCGGTGCTCGAGGTCCGCCCACTGATGCGCCGTTTGCGTCCAGCGCTCGCGCTGCTCGGCGTGTCCATATCAATCGCGATTTTCGACCCGATTTACGCCTCTTTGACCGGGGAAGTGTTGGAGGTGTTTGGCGTGCGCCCGAGCGTGTTTGGCGCCCTCATCTTGTTGCTTGCGTTTACGCTGGCTGGGCGCGAAGTGCTCCGCGAAGCCTGAGTTTGGTTTTTTCTTCGAGGGCCGACATGAGCAAAGAAAAAATTCCGAAATCTGTCGCGAAGGGCAGCTCAAAAAAAAATGGTTCGGAAAAGGCGCAGGCGCGTGCGTTCATTGCCGACCTCACGGATCGCGGCTTCAAGCGCGCGAAGATCGGCGGCTTCGACATCGACGGCGTGCTGCGCGGCAAATATGTGTCGCTAGACAAGCTCGAGTCGGCGCTCGCGAAGGGGTTTGGATTCTGTGACGTGATCTTCGGTTGGGACGTAGCTGATGCGCTGTACGACAATGCAAAGCTAACGGGCTGGCACACTGGTTACCCGGACACGCATGCAGTGCTCGACCCGAGCACCGCGCGGCCCATCCCATGGGAGCCCGGCGTCGTGGCGTTGCTGGCCGACTTTCGTGACGGCGCAGGCGAGCCGCATCCGGCGTGTCCGCGCTCGACG
>DATHOI010000972.1:0-6375 GCA_035485095.1 Polyangiaceae bacterium
CGCCACAAGTCGTGAATGACGTGGGCGGCGAACAAGCGACCGTTGTCCGGCAAGCTCTGAATCTCTCGCACGGCAGTGTCGCCCTTCAGCTCGTTGATGTGAGCATTCCAGTCGTCACAGGTGCGTTTCTCGATCTGCGGGAGCAGCATGCGCAGGATGTCCCGCACGTCGCCGACCAGCGGTAGATCCACCTTCACGTTCTTGTTGATCTCGGCCGGGTCGAGCTCGATGTGAATCTTCTTCGCGTTCGGCGCGTACGTCTTCAAATTGCCGGTCACGCGATCGTCGAAGCGCATGCCCATCGCGATGATCAGGTCCGCTTCTTGAATCGCCGTGTTGACCCAAGCTTCCCCGTGCATGCCCATCATGCCCAGGCTGAGCGGATGCGTCGCCGGAAAGCCGCCCAAGCCGAGCAAGGTCAACGCGACTGGAAAGCTCGTCCTTTGTACGAACTCCAGCAGCTGCGCCGTGGCGTTCGCTTCCATCACGCCGTGACCGCAAAAGATGATCGGGCGTTTCGCCGCTTTGATCATCTCCACGGCCTCCTCGATTTCGGCGGGCACCGGGTGATGCTCGGGACGATAACCAGGCAAGCGAATGGGCGAAGGATCATACCGATGTTGAATCGTGCCTTGCTGCGCGTCTTTCGTGATGTCGACCACCACTGGGCCTGGTCGACCCGAGCTCGCGATGTAAAACGCCTGGCGCAAGGCCGGCATGATGTCTTCGGTGCGCGTCACCAAGATGTTGTGCTTGGTGATGGGCAGCGTCACACCCGTGAAGTCGACCTCTTGGAAGCCATCACTGCCGATCAAGTAGGAGGCCACTTGCCCGGTGATGCAGACCATCGGAATCGAGTCCATCATCGCGTTGGCGATGCCCGTCACCAGGTTGGTGGCGCCCGGACCGGACGTAGCGATGCACACGCCCACGCCGCCAGAAGCGCGCGCGTAGCCGTCCGCCATGTGCGCCGCGCCCTGCTCGTGGCGCACGAGTACGTGTCGGATCGGGTAGCCCGGCATCGCGTCGTACGCCGGCATGATCGCGCCGCCCGGATAACCGAAGACGACCGAAACTCCCTCGTGAACGAGCGTATCCCAGATGATTTGGGAGCCAGTGAGGGTCTGCAGCTCGGGCGTCGTGTCTGACGACGCGCCAGCTGTCTGGGGTTCGGTCATGCTCTTCATCGGTGAGGCCACGTTGTTCTCCTCGGTGCCTGTGCTTGCTTTTCTGTGACGGATGCGACTGCGAGTGACGAAAAATCAGAGTGCTAAAACTAAAAAACCCCCGTACCTCGGTGGGTGCGGGGGCCTTCGAATTGGCTGAGTTCTTAGGTCAGCCGGCCACCGCACCCGGGCTAATAAGCCCGAGGCCGACCACGACGAGGCCCAAAAGCGCGCCAACCACGACCACCGAGCTGCTCGAGGCAGCGGCGGGATTCATGACGGAGGCGGGAGCGGCAGTCATCGACCGCAGAAACCTGCTCTTGTGCGCTAAACTCGTCAAGTGCGTTTTTGTGCTCTGTACTGGTCATTCATTGCTAAGCGGTCAGAATCACTTTGAAAATTTGGTTGAACCGGTTTCCGGTTGCGTGCGCTCCAGAGCGCGAATTTAGCGTCTTGGCCCGCCTTCACTCGGCCTCGGCGCGCGGGTTATTTCGAGTCGAGTCGGCGGGCCCAAAGGCGACCTCACTCGCCGCGGAACGGCGCGCGAATCAGTCTTCTTTTTTCGGCTCCAAACGCTCGAGCTCGTCCCAAGAAAATTCGTCCGACCTTCGCGTCAGCACGGGATTCGGTGGTCGCATGCTAAACCACGCGGTCTCGCGACCGAGGCGGATCACGTGGAAGCTCTGCGCCGGGCTTTGTTGTGCTTGACCGAGCAACGCCACGCGCTCCCCGGTCGGCTTTTGCGCGACGTCGAGCACGAGCAGCGCATGCCCCTTGCCGCGTGTTTGCAGGAAGAAATCCCCGGCGGTCAGATCCTTCGGGTCGGTCACGCGTGTCGCGCGGGTGGCGAGCGACACGCTGTTGGTCCAAAGCATCACCGCATCGATGTACTGCCGGAAGTCGTCGTAGGTCGGGTCCTTGGGCTTGCCCTTCACGACCCAGAACACGTTGGGGCCGGACGCGATCAAGCGCTGGCCCTTTGCCCAGCGCGAGAAGGGCATGTCGAGCTTGCTCGCGCTGCGATAACTGATTGCGTCTTGCTTGTCGCTCGCCCACAACCATTCGGCGTTCAAGCGCACGATCGCGTCCGAGCTCTGTTGTAAATCTCCCGCGCCCACGTCGATAGCAACGACCGCCGCAACGTAGTCGTCACCGGCTTTGAACACGGTGTCGCCCGTGTTGTTCACGACGGGCGTGTCCTCGGCGGCGAGCGGCAGCCCACGCAGCCATTCAGCGAACGACCCGGGCGCGTTCGCGACGCGTTGGTAACCCGGTGGGGTGGGGAAGCGAGCTTCGAGTGAATCGACGGCTTTGGGAAACTTCAGATTCTCCGCGCCGAGCCAGCGATATTTTCGGGGGTCCGGCGCTGAACCGCTCGCTGAGCTCGGTGAGCCTCCAGCATCTGCCGCGCCAGCGGTTGGCGGGGTCGCGCTGGGGTTTGCGCTCGCCCCCGCTTCGGGACTGGGGCTGGCGGAAGGCGCCACGCTGGGTGCCACGAGCGCGCTCGCGCTAGAGGTGTCGCTGCCATTCGCAGTTTCGGCGCCGGCTTTCGGCTGATGCCGGCAGTCCACTAGAAGGAGGAAGCCGAGCACACCCAGAGCACGCAGCGCCGGGCGATCGACGATCGGCCACGAATTCCGCGCCAGCGGGCTCGGGGAGCGCTGGCCGGCGAGGCCGTAGGGCGAGGCGTCCAGGGGCAGCACAGGTGACGGGATAGTACACTGCCCTCGACGGCTGGCCGATTTTTGGGGGTATTTGGCCGGTTCATCCGCAGTGTCAATTTATATGTGGCTGATATTGCTTGTCTTTATTGGTCGGCCCGCGGGCCTCATAACCCTCGGCGTATAAGGACCGTTAAGAACAGCGCAGGCCGCAGCAGCAGGCGGGGCTTTTCCCCCTCTGTGCTTCTGGCTTGGACGAGACATAAGCTACGGAATCGACATGGGTCAGCCCGATAGAGGTCAAGAGCTCGAGCGAGTTCTCGCCAGCGCCACGGATAAGCCGCACGTCATTTTACTCGGCGGTCATCCGGACCCGGACGGGATCGGCAGCGCGCTCGCCCACAAACGTTTGTGCGAGCGGCTCGGCGTATCAGCCACCATCGCGCACGTGCTGCCGCTTTCTCGCTCCGAGAATCGCGCGCTGGTGAAATTGCTCAACGTGCCGATGATCCGGGTGTCGGAGGCTGCGGATCTGGAGCAGTACGGCTACCTGGCGTTGGTCGACGCGAGCGCCAGTGAATCCAGCATCAAGTTGCCGGAAGGCCTGAAGTTGTTGACGGTCGTGGACCATCACCGGCCACCGACCGTCCCCAAGGCGGCGTTCGTAGATATTCGCCACGACGTGGGCGCCACTTGCACCATCTACGCGGAATACTCCGAGCGCCAGCTCGCGCCGTTTGGTGCCGAAGGCAACGACGACACGGCCGTGGCCACGGCGATGTTCTTCGGCATCCAAACCGACACGGACGACTTCGCCTTCGGCACCCCGGCAGATTTCCGCGCCGCCGCGTATTTGAAGCCATTTTGCGATTCCGAGATCCTGAGTCGAGTGGGCCGGCGCACGTTGACCGCCGAGTCGATGGAAGCCGTGGGCCGCTCGCTCTTGGACCTCGAGGTCGTGCGTGATTTCGCGATTGGCTGCGTCGGGCGCGTCTCGGCCAACAACCGCGATGCCATCCCCATGGCGGCGGATTTCATTTTGCGGCGCGAGGACATCGACACCGTGCTCGTGTTCGGCGTCGTCGAGGATCGCATCGACGGTTCGCTTCGCACCAGTCGCGCCAGTGTCGACCCGGCGCTGTTCATGCAAAACGCGTTTGGCGACGACAACCAAGGTCGCCCCTACGGCGGCGGTCGCGCGGACATGGGCGGCTTCCGCATCCCGCTCGGCTTGCTCGCGGAATCGACGGACGAGAACAACTTGCTGCGCATGGTCAAAGAGGTCGTGCAGAAGCGGGTGGCGCGCGTCGTGCCCGAGCTCGACAAGAAGAAGCGCGAGCCCGGCAAGGCCGAGTAGGCCGCTGGCGGCGCCGCGCGCTACTGGCGCCGCTGAGCCGAGCTGTCCTCAGCGGGGTCTTCGGTCTCCAGCTCCTCACCGGATGCGGAGCGCGCGTCCTCCAGCCGGACACCGCCCGTGACGCGAACGCGCGTGCTCGCGCTCGATTTTTGGCCAGTGTCGGGCTGTGGCGCCGCTGCCTCGGCGACCGATGTCGATTCCTCGCCGTCCACCTCGATTTCCTGGCGCCCCAGGATGCTCCCGCGCACGGCGTCCATGGCGTGGCGGAGTCCGATGTCGCCTTGCACGCCGATGTCTCGGCAGCGCCAAGCGGCTCGGCGCAGGCCGCGCCCGAAGAACAACGAGAGCACGACCAGCAGAGTCGGCAGAAATGCGCGGAACAGCGCCCAGGTGGCGACGCGCGCGACAGTGAGTGCGAGCACGACCAGCGAGACCACGAGCGGTGCGAGCGGGCCGCGGCCACGCTGAGGGTATTGCCAATGCTCGGGGCCGGGGCGTTGCAGGTCTCGGACGTGACGCTTGATGCGCCGCGTCTCGTTCCGAATTTGCTCCTTGATCTGGCGCCGCATGCGCCGGCTCTCGAGCTTCATTTGGCGACGTTGCTCGCGCCCGAGCTCGTGCATGGCGTGGATGTCCCAGGGCTCCGGCCGGTGCCATTCGCTGCCGTCGTAGTCGGGCTGGCTTTCGCGCTCGGCTTGCCTTTGCCGTTCTGCGCGTTCGCGGCGACTCTCGCGGCCCGAGCGCGTGGCTTGAGGCTCTGGTTTGGGGCGAAGCGTCGTGACGCGGGCGGGGCGTTTGTCGGGGTCGGGCTCGAGCATGGCGCTGAGCGCGCGCACGAGCCACGGCTCCGCACCGGTACCGAGCGCGGCCGGCACGTCGATAGCGAGCCCTTTGTGCGGCAGGTCCTCGGGCTCGCGCCCAGTGACGAGTGACAGCGCGGTTGCGGCGACGGCATACACGTCGCTGCCTGGCAACGCACGGCCTTGGAATTGCTCGGGCGCCATGTAGCCGAAGGTTCCGACGACCGTGCTGCCGCCTTCCGGCTTGAGTTGATCGCGCACCGAACCAAAGTCCACGAACGCGAAGCTGCCGTCGGCGCGGCGAATCACGTTCCCAGGCTTGATGTCGCGGTGAATGATGGGTGGTACGCGCGAGTGCAGATAGCCGAGCACGAGCTCCGCATCGCTGAGAAAGCGAGCGATGTCCGCGCTCGACAGCAACGCCCTGCGTCGCCGAAGCGCCGAAAGTGTCTCGCCCTCGATTTTCTCCATCACCAAGTAGAGCGCGCCGTCTTCCTCGAAGTGCTCGATGTACACGGGCAAGTTCGGATGTGACAGCGTCGACAACACGCGCGCCTCGCGCTCGGCGAGCTCGACGTCCTTCCAACTCTTGGCGCCGCGCACTTGAAAGCGTTTGATCGCGACGGCGCGGCCGTGCTGCTTGTCAACGGCGTCGAGTGTCTCTGCCTGCGAGCCTGCGCCGAGCTCTCCGACGACCGCATAGCGACCGGCGCGCAGCGTGCGTACGGGAGGGGCGGCGCTCACGCCCCTTTTCTAGTACCAGTCACGCAGCACGACCAGTGCGTGGGGCATTCACCTCGCATCCGTCGCTGGACTCGATGCTTACGCCCTTGTTGCAGGTAGCTACGGGCGGACGCTCAGCCCGTATTGCGCATGCCTTGCGCGATGCCGTTCAGCGTGGTGCCGAGTGCGGCGTCGAGCAGCTTGAGCTCCGCGTCGTCGTCAGCGAGCCTTCGCTTTTTCTTGAGCAGGCTCACCTGCAGCAAATTGAGCGCGTCCACGTACGGGTTCCGCAAGGTCAAAGCGCCTTGCAAGAAGCGGTGGTCGGACAGCATGTCGCGCTCACGGATCACGTGCAAGCACTGCACGGTGCGCGTGAATTCTGCCTCCAGTCCCGCCATCACCGTCGGGTCTGCGTCGAGCTCGCGCGCGTACAGCCGCGCGATGTCGAGGTCGGCTTTGGCGCAGACCATCTCGATCTTATCCAATAGATCGCCGAAGAACGGCCAACTCTTGGACATCTGACGAAGCAGCTCCAGACCGCCCGGCTCGGCCATGATTTGCTCGAGTGCGGTGCCTGCGCCAAGCCAAGCGGAAACCATCAGCCGCATTTGCGTCCAGCCAAAATTCCACGGAATGGCGCGCAGCCCCTGAATCGTGCCAGCTCCTCG
>DATHOI010000973.1:0-3007 GCA_035485095.1 Polyangiaceae bacterium
CGCGTTCGGAGAGGGCTTGCGGCGCAGTCGCACCGCGACGCCGAAGGCTGGGACGTGACGCGACGCCGAGAGTGACCATCAATCCCGCGTCATGTGTGCACGGTGCGTGCGGACGGTGTGCCGGCTCAGCCGGACATGCCGCTCTTGGCGGAGAGCTGCGACGGGCAGCTCACTTGCTGGTACACGATGTTCGGGTTGTCCGCCGCGGTGTACCAGGTGAGGAACCAATTGCAGCCCGCAAGCAAATCCGGTTTGCCGGCGAACACCGAGTTGCACTTGTTCTGCGTGCAGGCGACATCGTCGTTGCACTCGGCGAAGAGACCGCCGAATTGCGAGCCGAGATCGGCGTTCTGACCCCACTGCTGGGTGCACGCGTTCATCGCGCCGACACCGCCGCCCGGGATCAAGATATCGAACTGATTGGCCTGCACGCCGCCATCGTTGATGACCTGCAGGTACATCGTTTTTTGCGTGAGCTGGTTGGTGCCGCCGCTATTGCCGGTACCGTTGAATTGCACTTCGAAGCAACGGCCGCACACGTAGTTGCTACCGGACGCCGCAGCGAACCCATAAGCGATGTCGCCATTCGACGAATCCACCCACGGCTCGTAGTTGTAACACATGTACGAGTCGCCGCCGCTGCACGCGCTTTGGTTGTTGTTGCCTTTGCCTTGACTGGTGTTGCCGCTGCTGTCGCAGCTGGCCATCGATTGAGTGCCGGGCCACGCGCAGGCAGGCTTGCAGCAATCCCAGTAGCGCGTCGCAAACCCGGTCGAACCGCCGGAGATCGCGGGCAGCGGCGTGCTGCTGCTGGGGCCCGAGCTGCTGCCGGCTGCGCTGCTGCCGCCCGCGCTCATGCCACCGCTGCTCGTACCGCCCGTGCCGCTGCTCGTACCGTCCTTGAACAGCGCCAGATCGTCGACCCAAAAGTCGAGCGAGCCATTTTGCGCATTCACTTGGAAGGCCAAGCCGAAGACGGAGGTCAGGTCGAACGGCGAGGCGTTGTCCGTGCTCATGTCGCTGAAACGCACGCGCACCTCGGTCCAGTCACTGCCCAGGCTGAAGTTCGAGCCGTACGAATCCCAGCAGTGGTTGGCGCTGTTCGAGTCGTCACAGGTGCCGCCTTCGGTGGTGCCGGCGATCTGCTTCGTCACCGCCATCACGCGCATTTGGCCGGAGGCCGTGCCCTTGGCGTTGAACACGATGCCGTCGTACGCGCTCACGTCGTACACCTTGCGGTTGGCGATGTCCTTCGGGCGGACACCCGCGTTGTTGAAGTCGACCGCGAGGCCCGCGTAGTTCGGAAAGCCGTTCGCCTGCACGTGCGCCGCGTGCATGCTGCCGCCAGCGCCGGGCGAGCCCGGCAAGAAGCCATTCGTATTGCCGTTGTCGTCGGGTGGGCTCGGGGTAATGGTGCCGTCGCTGAACGCGTACCAAGAGCCTTGCCGGCCATTGGTGACGATGATGCGGGCGTCGTTGTCTTCCAGGTCGTCCACGAGATCCGAAGTGGGCCCCGTTTGCGTCATGCCGCCCGCGCTGCTGCCGGCGGTCGCAACGACCGGAGCACCGCCGCTCGACGAACCTCCGACCACGCTCGCGCCGCCGCCGCTGCCACCCGTCGCAGTGCTGCCGCCGCTCGGCGTGGACAGCGGCGTGCAGGTGCCGCCGTTGCATTGCGAGCCCGTCGCGCAATCGGCGTTCGTCGTGCAGGTGGAAGTGAAATTTTTCGCGTTCGATGGGCTCAGGCAAGCGCCGGCGACGAGGCCCAGCAGCATTGCGCTCGACGCCACGCGCCAGAAGCGAAATCCAAAGCTCGAGTTCATGTCAGCACGACCTCATTGAGGGGGTTTTTGCCGGAGGCGAGCCGCGGCGAAGGCAAGGGTGTTTCCTCAACCTGTGAGCTGAAACCGGTTCCAGAGCATAGCGATCGAGCGCCATACGTCACCCGAAAAAGCAATGTACGAAGGCATTTCGGCGCGCAAAAAAGCTCTGAAGCTACAAAGCTTCGCCGAGAACAAAATCGCGCACGCTTGAGAAACGCTCTAACCTTTCCAATCTGCAAGCGGCGGCGTGGGGAGCGTGGGCGGCGCGTGGAGCGGCGCGACGCGGGCGGCGCTGGAGCGGCGCGAGCGGCGCGGTTTCCGCGCGGAGACGGCTACCGCGAAGCGAAATCTGATGTTCAAGTTTAAACTCAATACCGTTCGGTTAGGAACCGAGACCACAATATGGACCCCATCGCTCATGCTGCCCCCACAACATATCGTAGGGTTCGCCGCTTAAGTGAACGGCATTGAGTTTAAACTTCAGATCTGAAATGAAACAGGGCAGCCAACGCCGACTCGAAATTCGCATTCGCGCAGCCTCGCGGCAACTTGATCCGCGCTTTCGCAAAGATCGCGCTAAAGCAGGTTTTTCGACGCGACGTTGCCCAACTGGTTCTTGAGTTGGGCGCACTTTCTTGAGTTGGGCGCACTTCGGCGCACTTGCCGAGGATCAGCGACGCTTACACGCGCGGCGCTACTGCGACCAAGTCCCCGCGCCGACGTTGAGCATCCAGCTCGCCAAGTACGTCGGCATCGAGATCTTCGTGCCGGTGAAGACCAACGGTTGGAAGACGTACGTCGCCTGGTCGTTGTGTTTGCCGGGTGCGGTCGTGTCTTGATCGCCGTACCAGTGGTCGCCCCAGAAGACGTACGTCGTGCCGTTGCAACCAGTGACGGGCTGCACCCACGTGGTCTGCGACAGCCAAGTGCGCTGGTCGGAAATGTCGTTGGTCGGATCAGTCACGGGCGCCACGAAGCCTTGATACGTCCACGGCCCGGTCATCGCGGGAGCAGTGGAGTAGAAGTTGTTGTTGGCGCGCCAGCCCGTCTTGTACGAGCCGATCCAGTAATAGGTGCTGCCGGCCTTGAACACCGTCGGTGCCTCTGAGCCGCCCGAGTCGCCATTCACGGCCCCGACTGACTTGTCCGAGACCCAACTGTGGCAATCGGTCGCCAACGTGTAC
>DATHOI010000974.1:0-3922 GCA_035485095.1 Polyangiaceae bacterium
GGAGCGGCTGGTCGCGACCGACCATCACACGCACTGCCCATTCAAAGGGGAGGCCTCGTACTTCAGCGTCTCGGGCGGAGCTGAGAACGCCGTCTGGAGCTACGAGCAGCCCTACGACGAGGTGCTGTCCATCCGCGAGTACCTGGCGTTTTATCCCGATCGCGTCGACTTCATCAAAGCGGAGCCAGCCGCGTAGTTGGCAAAGCCGCGCTCGAGCGTCGGCATTTCGCCCCAGTGGAGTCGCTCATGAAAAAAGCTTCAGCTCGCCAAAACGTAGCGCTCGACCACGTCTCTTTGCCGGTGGCGCGCCTCGCCGCCGCTCGCAAGTTCTACCAGGCCGCGCTCGGCGCGCTCGGCATGCGCATCAATCTGGATGTCGGCAGCGCCTTCGGCATGGGCTCGAAGAAAGAGAAGATTTTTTGGATCTCGCACCGCCGTGGTGCCAAAGGCGGTGCTCATCATGCGTTTCGCGTCAGCCGGCCGTTGGACGTGGACGCGTTCCACCGCGCCGGCCTCGCTGCCGGCGGCACGGATCACGGCGCACCCGGGCCACGCCCGCACTACGGGCCGCACTACTATGCAGCATTCTTGACGGATCCCGAGGGTAACAACATCGAAGTCGTGTGTTATGCGAAAGTGGCGGCTCCGCGGCGCACAGCCGCGAAATCGCGACGCGCGCGTTGACCGCGCGCGTACGGTGAGCGGCCTTCGACGCCGAAGGCTGGGACGAGGCGCGCGAGGCAAGCGCGACCATCAAAAAACCAAGAACGTAGTAAGGAGCTCGAAATGCTGCAAAAATCCCCGATGTTCGCCTACATCCCCGCGAAGGACGTCGCGCGCGCTCGCCGCTTTTACGAGGACAAGCTGGGCTTTCGGCCCGCGCGCGAGCTCGACGGAGGCGTCAGCTACGAGTGCGCGGGCGGCACGGCCTGCTTTCTGTATCCGACGCCCAACGCGGGCACGTCAGCGGCGAGCCAGGCGTTCTGGCAGGTCGCGGACATCGAGCGAGAGGTGGCTGAGCTCAAAGCCAAAGGGGTGATCTTCGAGACGTACGACATGCCCGGCATGAAGGACGGCATCGCCACCGCTGGCGGCGCGAAGGCCGCGTGGTTCAAGGACACCGAAGGCAACATCTTGGCGATCATTCAAAGCCTCTGAGGCACGCTCAGCGCCCCTGAATGTAGCGTCACATTTTGGTGAACGTGAAGTACAGCGGGTTGAATTGATCGGCGACGAGCGTGAAGCGCATCAAGTAGGTGCCTGCTGCCGGAAACGTCACGCTGCCGACATTGCTGACCACGTTCCACGAGTGGTACGTCTCGGGGCACTTGCAGTCGTTGATCGGGCTCGCCGGTAAAGCCATCGGACCGGTCGTGACTCCGTTGCCAAAATCAAGCGTGATCACCGTGCCGCCGTCGATGGCCATCAGGCCGCCGATGCTGTACGTGCCGGCCTCCATGACCTGCACCGTGTAGTTCTCCCATTGCCCGGTGAACATGTACGAGATGTACGCGTCGTCCGAGGTGGTCGTGTTGGCGTGCTGTGGAACCGCGGTGCCTGCCGTCTCCATCGGACCGGTCAGGGTCGGCCCGTTCGCGCCCGCAACCCAAGTCGGCCCGGTCACGGCGTAGTTGTCGGGCTCGCCGGTATTCATGTGGCTCAGGCCCGCGTTGTCGTCGTCTTGGCGATAGACGGGGCATACTGCAGGCTGCGTTCGTTCGTCGCAGCCTTTTTGCGTGCCGCAACACCAATCGTTGATCTTGGCCATGCCGCAGGTTGCTGCGCTGGGCGGCATGGCCGCACCCACGCGGCAGTAAGCGATACCGGAGCCGCCCTTGTCGTAGTCGGCGGCGTAAATGAAGCCGGGGATGGTCAGCGTCTTGAACGGCGTTCCGGTGTAACCCGCGGGCACCGTGTTGACCGCGCCGCCTAGGCTCGTGCTCCCGGCGCTCGACGTGCCTGCGGTGCTCGTCGCGTCACCGCTGGCCCCGCCCAGGCCGGCGCTCGACGTGTCGCTGCCGCCAGTAGCGTTCGGTGCGCCGCCGCTGCCCGCGAATGGCAGCGAAGTGCCGGCATTGCCTGCGCTGCCGGCGAGCGACTGAGCGCCCGCGCTGCCGCCCTCTGCGCCGGGTGCAGGCATATTGGTGTTGGGTGGCGACGACGAGCACGCCGCACACGCCACGACACACGCACAAAAATGAATGAATACTCGCGAGCTCATGAATGCCTCCTCAAGACTGCGCCGGATCGCCGGCGCGGCGCGCACGGCGAACTCTCTATGTGCGTAAAGTACGCGGCGCGCATTCACGCGCAACAGTGATTTACACGGAAAATTTCGACATGTACGCGCAAATGGCGTGACCCGCGCTCAGCCCAACTCGAGCCCAAGACATTTCGATATGCCGTGTAGATTGCGTGACCCGCGCTTATGAGTTTGGCGAACGAGGAGCTGAATGAGCCCCGTCGCGGCGCTGATACTATTGGCTAATGCGTGCGCGTCCGCCGCGCGCTCGTCGGCGCCGCGCGCTGGCCAGTAGCAGTAACCCAATCAGCGAGGCGCCCGAAAGGTTGCGCGGGGCTGAGCCCACGGCGCTACAACCACAACCCCCGCTGTCTTTGCTGTTGGCGACGCTCGGCGCGCCGGATGCCGCGAGCCCCGCGTCGAGGCCGAGCGAGCCCGCACTGCCGTCGTTGCTCGCTCCGGCGCTCGGCGCTGCGTCGTTCGCGGCAGCGGAGCCGTCCGCGTCGCCGCTGTCGAGCGCGTCGCTCGCATCGCTCGCGGGTTGGCCTGCGCCGCCGCCCGCAGCCGAGGAGCCCGCCACGCCGCCGTCGAGCGCGCCGCCCACTCCCGCGCCGGAAGCGCCGCCCGTGTCCACCCCGCCCGCGCCCGCACCCGAAGTACCACTTGGGCCTGCGCCGCCCGTGCCGGCTCCGCCCGCGCCTCCGCTGCCGCTTGCCACGCACTGGCCCGAGCTGCACGTCCCGGTCGAGCAGGGGGTGCCATCCGGCGCAACCGTGGACGAGCAGGTACCATTGGACGGTTCGCACGCGCCTGCGATCAAGCAATCACCCGCGCTGCACGTCACTGGATTTTGGCCTTGGCAGACACCTGCGTTGCACTGATCGGTTTGCGTGCAGGCATTGCCGTCGTTACACGACGTGCCATCGGCGGCCGGTGGATTCGAGCACACGCCGCTGCTCGGATCGCACGCGCCAACGCTGTGGCATTGATCCGAAGGCGCGCAGAGCACCGCGTTCGAGCACCGATGTAGGCGTGCGCCGTGCCGCGCGTTTTTCTTGCCGCGTCGCCCGAGCTCAGCCGCCCGCTTTGACGATGAAGCCCTCACCGAAAACGCCACCGACGGCGATCGAAGCGTAGACGCCAGTCGAGTCGGCCACGGCGAACGTCAGGCTGCCGGTCGTCGTCAAGAGTTGAGTTGGGTTCGAGCCGTCGGTCCCGACCCGCCACAGGGCGCTCGCGCTGCCAAAGTACAGGCTGGTCCCAGAGCCCGCGAAGACGGCGCCGCTCACGTCGGCAGAGCTGAACACCGTTGCCGGGTTGCCGCCCGCCATGGGCACGCTCTGAATTGTATTGCCACTGACGAAGTAGGCGAGCCCATTGAGCACCACGAGCCCGGCGACAGTCGACGGCGACGCAAGAACCTGTCCTTCCATACCGGTCAGTGATGAGCGAAGCACTTGGCCGCCGTCGAAGTCGGTAGTCGACAGCCAATACACTGACGCTGCGTCGAGCGCGAGGTCGAAGCCGTTGAGCTCACTGCCATCACTGCCACTCTGACCGTGCACCAGCAGACCCTGCTGCGCGAAGCCGACACTGATGGCATCCGATGCCGAAGCGAAGTGAGACCGACTGACGTAGACCCGTGTTTCGTTGGCGACTGCGTTGTTCAGAGTGCTGTCG
>DATHOI010000975.1:0-3994 GCA_035485095.1 Polyangiaceae bacterium
CTGCTGCGACGCCCGCATTGAGGGCGAACATGCGGGCATGGTCCGTTTTGTCCGATTCGATGCGCATTGTGCCGTTCTCCAAGTCCAGCTGTCGCCAACGCAGGCCTGCCACGTCGCCGCGACGAAGCCCCTCGCGGTGCAGGATGCCGTAGGCCAGTCTTCTTTCGAGTGGTATCGACTGTTCGCGAAGTAGTGCAAGGTCCTCCCCGGCCCATAGGATCGGATACTGTTTTTTCTTCTTGCCCAGTTTTGGTAACCATCCGGTCGGGATGGGCGACGATGGGCGAAGCCGCGTTGGATAGGCGGCGAGGCGCATCAGCCGAACAATGATCTGCGCGACGTGACGGCGCGTGGCCTTCGACAGAGTTCTCGGTAAGCGGGACATCACGTCGTCCACGTGGTCCAGGGTGATGTCCCTGACGGGTAGGTGCCCAATAGCTGGAAAGATATGCTTCTTCATCCTCCAGAGGTCGTCCGCTGCGCTGCGCTTGATGTCGATGTGGTCCGGCCAAATCCGGTTCAGCTCTCCATCAGCCCACGCACCGCCGAACTCACGAAGCGTCATGTCCGGCGGAAGCCGTAGGCGTGTTGGCGTGCCTTCGTACGCACCAGCACACAGCTGCCTAGCCAGCGTTCTGACGACCGCTAGCTTCGCCGAGTTCTCCGCTTCCCCGACTTTCTGAACAATCGCATTCACGTCGCCGCTCTTCCCAGCTGCAACGAGCATGTTTGCGATCTCGGCCATTTCGTTGGCGCGTTCGGTCGCGCCTTCCATGGTTCTGCAGTGCAATATGGTGAACCTGCGCCTTCGGCCCCTGCCGTAGCGAAGGCGGACCTCCCAACACCCGGGTTGGCCAGAGATCCCGCGCACACCAGGTTGATCTGTGCTTCTCACGTTTTGTCTCCGTTCGGTTTTCGGAGACCGAGTTCGTCCGCGAGCTGATCCAGTTCGTGCGCTTCGTCAGCACCGCGAGAAGCGGAGGCTGAGTGACGAACGTAGGCTTCTACGTCGGCAGCAGTGGCCACATATCGGCGCCCGAGCTTCAAACCAGGCAACTTGCCCGAGCTGACCGCCGCGATGTGATGACGTGGGCCGAGCGGACTGTTCGACTGATCGAAGTAGACCGTTGCGTTTGGCTTGAGCTTGTCAGCAACGCGTACGGCCAGCTCGGCGACGAGTTCGTCGAGCAACGCAGCGAGACGGTCGCCGCTCATCGCGCGCTCCCCGCGATCGTCGGACTTTGGTTCGGTTCTCCGATCCTCTTATCCCCGACCGGCACGGCATCTTGCCAACCCCGCGGACAACCTGAAGCATGTCCTGACGAACGACTTGCTGCACGATCGTCGGCGAGCGCGCGGGTTTGCCTAGCCTTCTCTACCCGACGAGCTCGTTGCCGAGTTTTCGACGCCTTGCGCGCTGCAGATCGTCGTAGCCGCAGTCGAGCAATGTTACCAAGCGCCGCACGCCAGGGTGACCCTAGAACTTGGTGGCGTTCATCTAACGAACGCTCTGGTGGGTATGGTTCTGCGCTTGTCGATGGGCAAGTTCGTGCTGTCCCAGAGCGCCGACGGCGGCGGTGAGCGCGACGGCCACGCGACTTGGATCGACGTTGCACGCGCTTGGGGCGGGCCCGGTCAGAACGAGTCGAACCGCCATGTCCGAGATTAGCGGCGCGCGCCTTGTACTTGCCGCCGCTGTCGGTCTGGCCTCGAGCCTTTGGCGCTTTGCGCGTGCGTCGAATTGAAACACCAGCCGCGGGAATTTGCCCAACGTTTGTCGTTCGGGTGGCGTTGCTCGGGTTGTTCTTTCGCCTTTGCGTGATGCTCGTGGAAAGTGTGGCCTTTGTACCATCGCGAAGGACTTTGCTCTCCTCCTTGTGTTTTGGAGGTTTCTTGGCGGCTTGACCAGGCTTCGGTCCGCGGCGCGGGCGTGCCTCGTAGGTCCACTCACTGGCGGCATGGACCGCGTCCCCGTGGATTGAGCCCAACTGCAAGACCACCGCGACCTTCGAGTCGTCCCGAGCGAAGTGTGCCGCAACGTCACTACCTGCGAGAGGGATGAAGTCTCCATGCTCAGATAGAACAACGAACTCGCTGACGCTGTGGTCCACCGTGAGCGAATGCGTGTACCGCACAAGCGACGTCGAAAGCTCAAGCGGGAATTGTCGAGCACGTAGTCGGCTGAGTACGAGCGCCACCACGAGGTTGCCAAAACTATATTGGCGATTCGTGCCCTTGCCCGGCGACTTGCCACCAACTGGAACGAGTAGGTTCAAAGCGTGCCAGCGCTCCAGCGTCCGGCGCGAAATCTTGGCGATTTCGAGAATTTGTCCGGTTGAAAAGGAGCTGCGCATTGTTGTACCCGTAGGGTACTTCAACTCAAGAGCCGTGCCAACCCCCCACAACATTCTGCGGTAGTCGCGCCATTCTTGGACCACAGCCGTCTCGGCGTGAACGGGGCCGAGTCGGCGCCGTCTATCCAACGTCGCGCGAACTACGATTCAGACGCAGGGCCGTTCAACGGCCAAACTGTGGCGGCTCAATTCGTCTATGCGGCGACGCTTTTCGACCGACAAGCGGCTCGAGTCTTCGTTCGCGTTCCCGGTGTGCCGTTCGTCTGCAAGACATGCAGAGTATTCGGACACAGTCATGGACGCCTCTCCCGGGTGCGCCCTCCGCGTGACCATTCGGTAGCATTCCAACGCCTACTCACGCGTTGGGCGACGCGGGCGAGGGGGCCGCGGGACCATTGAGTCTCAAGGAGATGCGCGCGACGCGCCACGAGCCTGTCGCGCAGCTCAACTTTCAGCCCCAAAAATTTTGCTAGTTCATTTACATCGCCACGAGGTCCGACGCATAGTGGACGCGACGACACACGAGCTCGAGGATCAGCTGGCGGCCCGGAGGACTGTGCTTTTGTGAGCAGGCACATCCAGAGCGAGAGCCACGTCAAGATCTTCCCAGCGTCCAAAGTTCCACCGTGCCATCGGACCTCGATCGTTCCGTGGCTGTGGAAGAGGCTCGTCGCGTTGAGTCCGAGGTAGCGCAGTCCTTGAGTCGGCCAGGCTCGCAGATCGCACGCCCATAGCACGCCTGTCAGGTGTTTGCGGAGGGGCTTCGCGTACATGGAGGTGACGCGAGAGGGCGAGATGATGGAAGCAATTGCGGGCTCGTAATATGTCGCAAGCAGGTAGAGACGCCGCACGGCCTCGAAGTCTCGAAGCCATGCAAGATGAATGTGAGTGCCAGTTTTCACACTCACGCTCAGTCCGGCGGTTTGAGCGGCATCTTGGAGCACGCGACACGCATCGATGACTTCTGCGAAACCTCCGGCGCCGACCAAGACGCGGCTCGTCACTTCAAAACCACATGAAGCGTCGTACTTCACGGCCCAAAGGTGCTTCTGGTCGGAAGGAGTCGAACACGACTGCACCGCTGCTGCTGCTGTCGGCACAACGGAGGCCAGCGCCGAGCGAATGATCTCAGCGCGGTGCATCCAGTCGCCGTGGTTCATGAGTTCGAAGCCCTTGC
The DNA here is from genome assembly GCA_035485095.1 of Polyangiaceae bacterium. Classification (GTDB taxonomy): domain Bacteria; phylum Myxococcota_A; class Polyangia; order Polyangiales; family Polyangiaceae; genus PMG-095. The sequence continues at coordinate 3,532 of DATHOI010000975.1, forward strand.
AGGTGAGCTCGAACTCGATCCCAAAGGTTTGGTTGGGTTGGACCTCCAATCCCTGAAGCTCCTCATACCCGGGAATGTGGCGAACCTGCTCGATGGGTGCGGCTTTTATGCTGTGCGCGGCGAGAGCCGCTCCCCGAGAAACGCTCCCGATGACGTTGGCAGCTCGGATGACGTTCGCCCCATGCAAGGTCATGTTGTCGACGAAGTCGACAATGAAGAAGAAGTCCTTTCCCGGGATCTTACGTGCTCCCCGCCCAATCATCTGGGCGAACAGAGTTTCGCTCGTAGTGGGTCTCGCGAGAAAGATTGTGCGAATGTCAGGCACGTCGACCCCATGTGTCATCTTGGCTACGTTGATGAGGACTGGGAGGCGCCCCGCCTTGAAGTCTGCGAGCACGCCGGCCTGGATATCCGTGCTCTGACCGCTGTGTAGCGGCTGGGCGGCGACTCCGCGCTTCTGGAA
>DATHOI010000976.1:0-6151 GCA_035485095.1 Polyangiaceae bacterium
AGAAAGAAAGCCCTCCAGCCCGAACCCCAACCCTCCGCCTGACCCCAGTCACTCGTCGCTGCGCTCCGATCGCGCTCAAGTGCATCGGAATCGCTGCTCAAGTCCTGCCGGACTCAGCGCTCAAGTGGAGCGGAATACGCAGCCTATCGCAGTTTCGCCGCGTCGAGTCGTCATGTGGAGCAAATCGTGCGCATCGGGACCAATTGGCAAAAGGGACACCGCGCACCCACCGCACTCGGCAATTGGAAAGCAAACGCGGTGCACGAGTAACGAGGCGAGCTCGTTCCAGTCATCGGACAGACGATTCTTGGGCCTGCGACCTCGCAAAGACCTCAACGCAGCGCGGCCAAGAGTACGATGCCGTACAGTAGGAACGCGCCGTCCGTGTCGAAGCGCAGCTCGACGAGTGGCGGATAGATCTTGTGCAGCGCATGGGCGCCGAAGTGTGCAACTCCGCAGTCTGTTGCGGCCGCGACTAGGCTGAGCGCCAGGACGGCAATCAAGCCCCGGCTGGTGCGAATACGCACCTGGTCGGGCATGGAGTCGTACGTGGCGTGGCCGGTCTGCCCGCGCCCCTGCCCGAAGAGCAGCGCGACCAGCGCCACGCTCACCCAGAACAGCGCCGCACCCGCCCACGCCCACTGCTCGTGACCGAGGCTGGCCTGCATCCGTAGAAAAGTGGCGCTGCAACATCCGACTGCGCCGAACGCGGCCAGCACGTAACCGACCACACGGCGCGGCGAGGCGACCTGCCGCTCGAAGTCCGCGAGCTCGTCGCGACCGCTCGCTGGCTCGTCATGCTCGCTCGGCATGAATCGAAGCGCTATCGCGATTGGCCGGAGTTTGTCCACTAAACTCAGTGGGGCCGAGCTGGGGCGCCGAAGGCTGGGCGAGCCGCGACCGTGGCGCGTGACCATCAACCAGGATTCCGGGGCAGAGCGGTGTTGCTCGGATCGCCCGGGGTTCGGCCGGCATTTCGGCCTCGTTGCGTCGCGCTGCCCGATGACGCTACTGGTGTTGGCTCAGCATGATTCCCGAAACACCTGGACCTTCGCCGTCGACGCCGTCGCAGCGACGCGCGCTCGGCATTTTTGCGTTGGCTGCGGTGTCGGCGTTGGTTGCGCTCGCAGCGCCAGTGTCGTCGGGCTTGTTCCTCGGCACGCTGTTGGCATTTTCGCTGCTCGGCACGTATGAGCGCTTTTCGGCGCGCTCCAAGCGGCCGGTGCTGGCTGCGGTCGTGCTCGCGGTCGGCTCGGGGTTGGCGATCTTGGGCGGGCTTTTCGCGCTCTTGTATTTCATGGTCATTCGCGGCGCGGCGGCGGCGCAGCGGCTCTCGGAGAGCTTCGAGCCGGAGGGTGAGCTCAGAAAGCTCACGCAGCGCGTCGAGCAGCTGACGGCGTCACTGCCGTTCGGGCCGATCGATCTGACGAGTCGCATCCGTGCGGGCGCCGCGGAAGCCGCATCCCGACTCGCCGCGTGGATCGGCGCGGTCGCTGGCGCGACGCTCGGCGGTTGCCTGACGCTGTTCTTCACCATCATGACGACGTTCTTCGTGCTGCGACATTGGACAGAGCTGCTCGCACGCTCGGAGCGCATGCTGCCATTGAACCCGAAGCACACGCGCGTCGTCATGTCGGAGTTTCAGATCGTCGGCAAAGAGGTATTCGTCGGCACGATGCTGACCGGCTTGGCTCAAGGCTTATTGGCCGGCATCGGCTACACCATCGCGGGCGTTCCAGAAGCCATGCTCTTGGCGACGCTCACCGCCATCTGCTCGCTCGTCCCGGCGGTCGGGACGCTCCTGGTTTGGGTACCGGCGGGCGTGGGGCTGATCGCCGCTGGGCGACCGGTAGCCGGCGTCTTCGAGCTCGTTTGGGGCACGCTGGTGGTCGTCGTGCTCTCTGACTACGTGATTCGACCGTCACTGGTTGGCGGGCACGGTCATGTACCGACGCTGCTCACGTTCATCTCCCTATTCGGCGGGGTGGAAGTGTTCGGGCTGCTCGGCTTGATCGTGGGGCCGGTGATCGCGTCGGTGGCTCTCGCGTTACTCCGCACGTACGATCGCGAAATTTGCGAAACATAACTGCACGTAACCTGTGAGGCGTTTCTCCAAATCGCTTGGAGAACGGCTGGGCCGTCAAAAGTGCGTGAAGTGGCCGCCACTTCGGGTAAGTTCGGGGCCCATGACGCTTCAGAAAGACGTACTCGCTCAGGCCGCCACCATTGCTCGAGGTCTCGCGATTGACGCCGTGCACGCGAGTCAAAGCGGGCACCTCGGCTTGCCGCTGGGCTGCGCCGAGATCGGCGCGGTGCTGTTCGGCAACGCGCTGAGCCACTGCCCGGATCACCCGGAGTGGCTGAACCGCGATCGCTTCGTGCTGTCGGCCGGTCACGGCTCGATGTTCCTGTATTCCTGGCTGCACCTGAGTGGCTACGCCGAAGTGCCGATGGCCGAACTCAAGCGCTTCCGTCAAATGGGCTCGAAGACTCCGGGGCACCCCGAGCTGACCCACGCGCCGAGCGGTATCGAGACGACCACGGGGCCACTCGGCCAAGGCATCGCCAACGCGGTGGGCATGGCCACCTCCGCGAAAATGGCCGAAGCGCACTTCAACACGGCAGAGGACGTGATCTTCGATCATCACATCGTGTGCCTGGCAGGCGACGGCTGCATGCAAGAGGGCGTCGCGATGGAAGCCGTCGCCTTCGCCGGTCACCAGAAGCTCGACAACCTGATTCTGATTTACGATTCGAACGCGGTCACGCTCGATGCCATGGCCAAGGCCACGCAGAGTGAAGATACCGCCAAGCGCTTCGAGGCGATCGGCTTCGACGTGCAAACCATCGACGGCCACGAGCTGGACGTATTCCTCTCGGCCTTCGAGCGCGCGAAGGCGGCGGGCAGCGGCAAACCGCAGCTCATCATCGCGAAAACGCTGATCGGCAAAGGTATCCCCGAGGTCGAAGGCACGCAGAAAGCGCACGGTGAAGGCGGCGCGAAGTTCGCGGAGGCCGCGCGCAAAGCGCTCGGCTTGCCCGAAGCGCCGTACTACGTCTCCGCCGACGTCACGGCCTACTTCGAGAAGCACAAGCAAGAGCTCGACGCAGCGCACGCCGCCTGGCGAAAAAAATTCGCGGGCTGGCAAGCAAAGAACCCCGCGCTCGCCAAGGTGCTCGCGACATCGAGCGCATCGGCTCACACACTGCCCAAAGACACCGCCCAGAAAACGCCGTCGGTCGCCGAGCTCTTGGCGGCAATTCCGGAATTTCCGGCGTCGACTAAGGTTGCCACACGCAAGGCTGGCCAGGACGTACTGCAGCCGCTCGCGGCAAGAGATCCGCTGCTGATCGGTGGCAGCGCCGATCTGTACGGCTCGACGTTGAACTACATCGGCGACCTCAAGGCCGGCGACGACGACTTTGCGCCCGGTCACCGCGTGGGTCGCAACATTCGCTTCGGGATTCGCGAGCACGGCATGTGCGGCATCTTGAACGGCATCGCCTGCCACGGCATTTTCCGGCCGAGCGGCGCCACATTCCTGGTTTTCGCAGACTATTGCCGAGCTTCGATCCGTCTGGCTGCGCTCAGCCATTTGCCCGTTATCTACATCTTCACTCACGACAGCGTCGGCGTCGGTGAGGACGGCCCCACGCACGAACCGGTCGAGACCATCCCGGGTCTGCGCATCATCCCGAATTTGGACGTGATTCGCCCGGCAGATCCAGAAGAAACCGCGGGCGCGTTCGCCGCCGCGCTCGAGCGCACGGACGGCCCGACCTTGCTCGCGCTGTCCCGCCAAGCCGTGCCACTCTTGACCGAGATCCCCGTCGCAACTCGCCGCGAAGGCGCGTTGAAAGGTGGTTACATCGCTCGCAAGGAGACCAGCGAGCTGAAGCTGATCTTGCTCTCTGCAGGCAGCGAGTTGCAGCACGCGCTCAAAGCGGCAGACACGCTCGGCGCGGGCACGCGCGTCGTCAGCTTGCCGTGCTTTGCGCGCTTCGAGCGCCAGTCCGCCGAGTACAAAGAGCAAGTGCTGCCGAAGGCGTGTCGCAAGCGCGTGTCGATTGAAGCGAGCGTGACCTCGTCCTGGGCACCGTACGTCGGGCTCGACGGCATCGCGCTCGGCATCGACCGCTTCGGTCTTTCTGCACCGGGCGGTGAGGTCATGAAGGCTCTCGGCATCACCGCGGAGCACGTGCTCGAAGCCGTAAAGAAGCTCGGATAGTCGGCTTTTTCAGCCCACTATTGGGATAGAGGGCGCGCGCTGCCACAGAGCAACGCGCGCCTTCTTGGCGTCTGGCTCAGCGATTCGAAGAGCGCCGGTCGTCACCACGCAGCTCTTCAGCGCGACCCTCGGTCTCTAGGCGCTCGTTGTCGAGCGCTTTGCCGACGCGGTTCTTGACTGCACCGACGACCTGCTCGGCCTTGCCCTTGACGCGCTCGGCGGCCTTCGCGGCCTCCTGTTTGGCTTTGCCTTCGAGCTCACGAGCGCGACCCTCGGCTTGCATGCGATCATTGCCGATCAGCTTGCCCACGCCGCCCTTGATCTTGCCGGCGACTTCTTCCACAGCGCCCTCTGCACGTTTGCTGTCGTTGCTCATGAGTGTCTCCTGGTTGGGGACGTGTGTCCCGTCATTGTGTTGAAGTGAATAGAGCAATCGCCGTGCCGGCTCGCCGAGCCAGCCTGAAAGCGACTAGCGCGGGTGCCGTTTGGAGCCCGTCGCGTAACCGCCGAGGCGATGACTCGAGCGCGAGAGCGCGATGGTTCCCGCAGCGACCGCCACGGCAACGGCGATCAACGCGCCACCCGCGACGGTCACTCCGAGATGGCGCATGATCACTTCGCCGATCGCGTACAGTGCGCCAAACAGCGGCAATGTCGCAGCAATCATCGCCAAGATGCCCCAGCCCAGGCGACGATTGTCGGCATAGGCATAACCGGCCATGCCGACCACCAATGCCGCCACGAGCATGATGCTCGAAGCCTTCAGCGCCGCTTGTCCCATGAAAGCCACGATGCCGGCGCCTGCGCAGATCGCACTGCTCGCAGCACCGGCCGCGACCAGGCGTGACGAGTGAGATAGATGTTGCATGCTCACTGCGAGTGCAAGGCGCACACCAGCCACCGGGCAAACCACGAATTGTCCGGTAAAATCCCCAACATATGGGCGTTTCACGGAACCCGCAAACGCGCGGCGGCTGCGGCGCATCGCCCCAAGCAACCAAACCGCCACGCCGGGCGCGTCACGCTTCGGGTGTGGCCGGACAGCGCTCACTCGGCAAAATTGCCCGCGCCGACTTGAGCGCCAGCTCGGCGACACGCGCCCACGCCCGTCAACTCGCAACGCGCACGCGAATGGGCTCGACCAGCGTGCCGGCGCGCGAGAACTTGCTCAGGCGCTCGAGCAGCACCATCGACAGCTCACGACCCTTGGGCACGACGACCACGCCGTTGGTCGTGCGCACGTCCTCTTCGAGCTGCATTTGTGCGGTCATTTGCGCGACGTTGAGCGCGCGCACTGTGGTCGAGCCGTCCACGGCGCGGTAGTCCGTTAGCGCCTTTAGAAGCGGAATTTCGCTGGGGTCGAGCTTGCGCCCCGCGTCCGCGAGCGCGTCAGCAAGTGGGCGACCGCTGGCGATGAGGCGATCGACGCGTGAGGCGATGCGCAGCATGGCGCCGCCGCGCTCCACGTCCGTGGTCAGAGGTCCGTGCGGGCCAGTTTGCAGTTTGATCATCGCCGCGATTTCCTCGAAGCGCGGGATGTCGCACAGCAGACGATGCGCCATCAAGGGGTGCTCGTCGAAAGCTTTTTGCTCGCTCGGATCGAGCGGCCGCTGCGCGAGCACGCGCTCCAGCGTCGACTCCGGCAAGCCCACGCAACCGATCATGCTGAACAGTGCCGCGAGCTCGAAGCGCCACGGATCTTCGATTTGAATCTTTCCGGCGATGTGCGTGACGAGCGACTTGATGCGCTGCGTGCGACTAAACAGCGCGGGCGCGACGAGCGAGAGGATCTCACTCAACAAACGCACGCAACCCGTGACCGTTCGCTCGAGCAGCTCGCGCTCGGCGGTGACCAAACGGTACTGCTCGACGCCCGCCTCGATCGCGGGAACGAGCACGTCCGGTGGGCAGGGTTTGCACAG
>DATHOI010000977.1:0-4223 GCA_035485095.1 Polyangiaceae bacterium
CGCGGGAAGGCTTCCTAGGCGCGAGCATGGCCGAAGCCGACATCTTGTCGATCGATCAGGCTGACACGGACCCGCGCTGGAACGCCCATGTGGAAGGCAGTTTCGGCTTCGCCGTTACCTCGGTGTTGGCGGTCCCGCTCGACGGCGAAAGTGCTCCGCTCGGCGCGATCGGGCTCTTCTCCCACGAAGGTGACGGTACGTTCGACGAGGCCGACGTTTCGCTGATGCGCCTGGTGAGCGCGAACGTATCCACGGCGGTCCGGCTATTCAACGCCAATCGGAGCCGCGAGCGCAGCGAACGTTTGACCTCGATCGGTCGGCTCTTGTCGCAAGTGATTCACGACTTCAAGACGCCGATGACCGTGATCAGCGGCTACACCCAGTTGATGGCAGACGCCGACGAGCGTGAGACGCGGCACGAGTATTCAGAAGAGATTTTGAAGCAATTCGACGTGCTCACCGCGATGCAGCGGGAGGTGCTGGAGTTTGCTCGCGGGGAGCGCACCGTATTCGTGCGCAAGGTCTACCTGAATAAATTCTTCGCCGACGTGCGGCGCCAATTGGCGCTGGAAGTGACCGGGCTGCCGATTGAGCTGGCCTTTCAAGTCGACACCAAGCTCGTCGCGCGCTTCGACGAGGGCCGCTTAGCGCGTGTCGTGCACAACCTGGCGCGCAACGCGATCGAAGCCATGTCGGAAGGGGGCGGTGTGCTGACGATTGGCGCACGCCTCGACGGCCCGGATCTGCTGATTTTCGTGCAAGACAGCGGCCCCGGTATTCCGAAGGCCATCGAAGGCCAACTGTTTCAATCGTTCGTGACCATGGGCAAGGCCGGCGGCACCGGGCTCGGCCTCGCGATCGTGAAGAAGATCGTGGAAGAGCACCGCGGTAGCGTGTCGGTGAAGTCGTCGAGTGCTGGGGCCAGATTCGAGATTCGCCTGCCGCAGGGCGGTGGGGACGCGCCGGTCGAGGTGAAGAAGGCGAGTCCCGCGAGGAAGTCGACGCGCCCAGCCAAGGCGGCCCAGCCAAAGAGTACGACTCGATGAGCCGGGGCGTCGGTCTGCCGCTCTTGCCTACCGCGCAAAAAGCCCTCGAAACCTGCGGATACTGCCCGAAGCTCTGCCGCAGCACCTGCCCGGTCTCCAATGTCGAACCGCGCGAAGCCTTGATTCCGTGGGGCAAGATGTCGTCTGCGTGGCTCGTCGCGCGCGGCGATTTGCCGGGCGATCGCGAAACGGCCGAAACGAGCTGGGGCTGTTCTGGCTGTCACGCTTGCACGAGTTACTGCGAGCACAAGAACCCGGTCGCGGACACCTTGTACGCGGCGCGCGCGGTCTACCGCGACGCGGGCGTCGCGCCGAAGGCCGTGGTCGAGAGCGAACGCCGTCATGGCTTACGCGTTGGCGAAGCGGGCAACGCGCTGGCAGAGCTCGCGCGTGAGCAGGGCGTGCGCTCCGATGCAAACGTCGCGCTCCTCGTTGGCTGCGCGTACTTGCGCAAAGCACGCTCAGAAGCGCGCGCCATCGTGCGCTCGGTCGTGGCGCTTGCTGGTCCAGTGCGGCTGATCCCGGGTTGTTGCGGCGCGCCGCTGTTGCACGCGGGCGACCGCGCCGGCTTCGAGGCGGCGCGGGCGCGAATCATGGACGCCGCACGTGGCGCGCGTGCGTTCATCGTCGGCGACCCGGGTTGTGCGCTCGTGCTGCGCGAGGCCGAGCCGCTCCCGTTCGTGCGCTTGGCGGCGTCGGAGGCGCACTCGCTCCGCAAAATCCAAGGCTTTGGAGACGCGGAGGCGGTGCGCTTTCACGACCCGTGCGCGCTCGGTCGTGGTCTTTCCGAGTACGACGCGCCACGCCTCGTGCTGGAGCGCGCGCTCGGGCGGTCCGTCGACGAATTCGACGCGCAACGCGAGCGCGCGGAGTGCTCGGGTGGCGGCGCGCTCTTGCCCATCTCGATGCCGTCGACGTCCGCTCGCATCGCCGATCTTCGGCTGGCGACTCACGAGCGGCTCGGCGGCGGAGTGCTCGTGACCGCGTGCGCATCGAGCTTGCGCCGGTTCCGTGCTCAGGGCGCACGCGCGGTCGACATCGCAACGGTCGTGGAGCAAAGTCTCGGCCTGTCTTCATGAGTGACGCGCTGCCGAACACGCAAAGAGGCGAAGGTCGGGTCACCAAGCGTACGGTAGCGACGCGCGTGCTTGGCTCGTATGCGCTGATCATGATCGCGTTCGCGCTGGTCGCCGGCTGGAGTGTGCTTGCACAGCGCAACGCGGCGCGAGAAGCGCGCTTGATGCGGAGTGGGTATTTCCCATTGGCCTTGTCGGTCCGCGATCTGGTTGCCAAGCAAGACACCTGGAATACCCAGCTCAATCACATCACCGCCGCGCGCAATCCGGCCGATATCCGGATTTGGTTCGATCTCGCGCTGCGCATCGGTCGGCCGCGCATGTTCGGCGAGGTTCGCGCGGCGATCGCTCGCGCTTTCTCCGCATCGAGCGACCCGAACGCGCGTGCCGTCGGTAACGAGCTGCTGCGCGAGATCAACTCGATCGAAACCTTTTTGTCTGGTGACTCGGAGCGCTTGAATCGTTTGTTCGAAGCGCTCGACCGACGTGATGATGCCACCGCAGAATCACTGCGTGACGAGCTCGTTACGCGCGGCTCGCAGGGCTCCAAACGGCTCAACCAACTCGAGCAAGGTGCCCTGCGCAACGTGGACTTGCTGCTCGACAGCGCCCACGAACGCGAGATCCTCGCTATTCGATTGCTGATATTTTTGGCCGTACTGACGCTGCTCGTCGGCGTGGCAATGGCACTCTACGCGCGCCGCGTGCTTCGGCCGCTGGCGCTCGTCACCGAGCGCGCCAAGGCCGTGGCGAGCGGTGACTTGAAGCCCCGCGAGGCGGTCGCCTCGAATGATGAAATTGGCGAATTTGCTGCCACTTTCGAAGGTATGGTGTCCGCCATCGCGCGCGCGAACGAAGAGTTGCTCGCGACGGAGCGCTTGGCGACCATCGGCAAGATGGCGGCGCACGTGACTCACGAGATTCGGAATCCGCTGTCCTCCATCGCGCTCAACGTCGAGCTTTTGGAGGACGATCTGGCGGAGGCGAGTGAGGAGTCACGCGGTCTGCTGCACGCGATTCGACGCGAAGTCGAGCGCTTGACCGCGCTCAGTGGCCAGTATCTGTCGTTCGCGCGTCGCGGACCTCAGCGCCTCGAGGTCGAGGACCTGCGCGAAGTCGTCACGGAGGCGGCTGAGTTCATGCGTCGCGAGATCGAGCAACAGGGAGTCTCGCTGGAAGTGAAGAACGCCGAACAGCCCGTGCCCGCGACGGTGGACGAGGCGCAGATCAAACAAGCGCTGTACAACTTGATGCGCAATGCGCGCGAAGCGATGCCTAGTGGCGGCCGAGTGACGGTGTCCGTCAATCCGGGCGCCGGTGGCGGCTCTGACGTCGTCGTCGAGGACGAGGGCATCGGTCTAGACGAAGCAACGCGGGCCCGGCTCTTCGAGCCGTTCTTCACCACGAAGAGCAACGGGACCGGCCTCGGTCTCGCCATCACTCGTCAGATCATCGAGGCGCACGGCGGTACGATCGCGTGCGAGCCGAAGAACCCTCGCGGCACGCGCATCTGGATTCATTTGGGTGATCCGGCCGGGTCGTTGCGACCACAACGAACGCTCGACTCCTAGCCCTTTGAGGCAAGGGTTCGGGGTTTCGCCAGCCTAAGCTATGCTCCTGGGCACGCCATGTCGGAGCTACTGACGATCGTGCTGGCCACGTCGAATCACGGCAAGCTGCTCGAGCTTCGGGCGCTGCTCGCTGATTTGCCGATTCAGTTTCTGGCTGCTGCCGACGTGTTGGGCGAAAAACTGAGCATCGTCGAGGACGGCGCGACCTTCGAGGACAATGCCCTGATTAAGGCTCGCGCCGTATGCCGAGCGACGCGTACCTTGTCGCTCGCGGACGACAGCGGCTTGGAGGTCGACGTGCTCGGTGGTCGACCGGGAGTGCGTTCGGCTCGTTTTGCTCATGAGCGCGCCACCGATGCCGAGAACAACGCGGCGTTGCTGCGCGAGCTCGAGAACATCGAAGAGGGGGCGCGCGGCGCGCGGTTTCGCTGCGTGCTGGCGCTCGCGAACCCGTGGCAAGAATCACAAGCATACGTCGCAGAGGGCAGTTGCGAAGGCAGTATCGCCCGCGCCCCGCGCGGCAACGGTGG
>DATHOI010000978.1:0-4030 GCA_035485095.1 Polyangiaceae bacterium
AATACGTCTCGCGCCGTGGCTGGGGTGCTCGCTAGCATCCTAGAGCTCGTTCCCGTCGTAAAGGCCGTTGCCAATCTAGCCCAGTGACCGCGCCGGCACCCAGCCTCGGTCCCCGTGAGTCACGGGTGTTGCGATTGGTCGCGGACTACCAGCTGACCGAGGGCACTCCGCCGCGCATTGACGACGTGTTGCTCTGGTTGAGTGAGTATCCAGCGCTCGCACGCGACGCGGTTGAGCTACTGGTCGGCAGGCGCTACATCAAAAGGCAGCCGGGGAGTCCCCTTCTCTGGCTAACTTTTCGCGGCCTTCGTTCGAGTGGCGCCCCGCTGCAAGGCAAGGTTTCGTTGATTGCCGAGCACCTACTGAGCTACGTCAAGAGCCGAGCCCGTCGCGAGGGTAGCAGGTTCGTCACCTATACTTGGCAGGATCTCACCCATGCCGGAGTCGTAGTTGACGAGGACTTCGCTCCAGCGTTGGCAGCAATTCGCATCCTTCGGCTAAGCGGTGGAAGTGACATGTGGTCCGAAGGTCCGGACAGCGCGCGTTCCGGCACGTGGAGCGCCCCGCACGACCTCGTGGAGTTGCTGGCAGTGAACGACATCATTGGCATTTATGCCCGGGCTGAGCGGCTAGCGTTGCTTGAAAGCCCGCTCGAGGAGGAAGGCACCGTGCTCCGAATTTCCCGTTCTCGGTTGTTGGACCTGCAGGAGTCGCTGTACATCGCGGACAAGACGCGACGGCTCGACGGTGTTGCTAACATTGTCCAGGAGATCATGGGTGCGCTCGCGCCGGGAGAAACCCAAGACCTGATCCGAGCGTGTCAAGAAAATCTCGGGCGAGCCGACCTGTCTGACCATTCGCGCTCTGCCAGCCTGCACGCGCTGGCGAGGATGTGTCACCACCTGCACCGAACTGCTGCATTTGAGCCAAGTCCAGCCGTGGAAGCGGATAGCTACATCAAATTTTTGGAAGCTGCCCTCCGAGAAGGTCGGGACCTTGGCCTTGGCAAGACTATCTCCCTAGCCGCGATCGGAAAGCGCGCTCGGCTTGATGCAGCGACGTTGCACGCCGCCGCTGCGCGCTCGGTCGATGAGGACCTGACCTATTTCTCCGATATTGACGAACAACTGTACTCGATTCAGATTGACGATGAAGGCGACGTGTCCAAGCTCATTTTCGAGATTAAAGGAGACCACCTTCGCGCGTCCGCTTCGCGGTCCCTGCCGACGGTGGTGAATCATTTCCACGGCAACGTGGGCGCAGTGGCGGCCGCTCATGCGGCGACGGCGCATGGTACTGTTGTTACCCACTCTGCTCAGCAAGTAGACGAGGCCATGACGCGCGTAATCCAACACCAAGATGAGCTTGGAGCGGTAGCGGATCTCCTCCTTCGATTGCTGCGGGCCGCCCGCCGTCTTGAGGCCGAGCGCCTACCTCAACGCACCTTCGCTGAGACGATCGAGCGAACAGAAGAATTCCGTGCGTTTCAGGAGGCGCTTAGAGTCGGCCTGTCCCAAGCATCGGCCGCTGCGGTGGCTAGCACTCTCGAAGTCGTTCCCGACTTGAAAAGCGCACTCTTGCGTGGTGGCGCGGGCTAATCGCGTCGCATCTGCCTAGACTTGCCGGTCACACGGCTTAGGGCACACGCTTCAAGTTGTAGTTTGGTGTCCTGGAATCCCGTGAGCTTGCACGCACTCCGCGCCGTGCCTTCCTGCCAGTGCACTCGAAGGTCACGCGATCTCTAGGGCCCCCACTCTCTTCCAAGTAGCCGCCGGCTGATCGGGTACGCGGCCGCTGTGAAGTAGAAACCACGAATGCCCTCGGCTCGCTGGGCAGCGTCGGCCGGGTTCTCGAGGGCCGGAGGTCTGCGCTGCCTTCTCGGGAGTTCGGGCACGGCCTCAGCTACACCAGCTTCGCGCGGGATCAGCTCGCGGCTCACGTCGACCGCGGTGAGCTCCAAGTCAGCTTCCGCGTGCGCAACACCGGGCCTGCGGGAAAGGACGTGGCACTCATCTTCGTCTCGCCTATCGCCGGTGGTTGGGAAGCGCCCAAGCGGCTCGGCGCCTTCGCGAAAGTCGACCTCGCGCCGGGCACGAGCGAGGACGTGACCGTCACCGTCGATCCCAGGCTGCTCGCGGTCTTCGACACTGAGCGACGAGGCTTTCGCATCGCGCCGGGCGTCTACCGCATCACGCTCGCCAGCTCAGCCCGCGACCCCGGACAGAGCGTGACCATTTCATTGCCCGAGCGCCAGCTCCCCGCCGGAGCTGGTCCATTGCACTGAGCTGCGACGCCTACTGAGACGGCTCGCATGCGGTCATCAGGACGGCTGAGGCGGTACCCGATAGCGCTTGTGAGTAGGGATCAACCCAGATCACGTTGCTGCCGGCAACCGCAAGTAGTCCAGCATTCGCCAAGCCGCTGGCGATGGTCGTCGTGGGGCCACCGGTGGTTGAGATGCTGTCGACCTCCGTTCCAAGGGAAAAGTAGAGCCGGCCGTTGGCGGCGACGAGCGAAGTCGCGGTCTGGTCAAACACGGTTGCTGCTGATTTGCCGTCCAAGCTACTCCGCGCCAGGCGTCCGGGCCCGACGCCGTAGAGACCCGGCGGATCCTCACTCCAATATAGCGCCACGCTGTCCGCCACGAGATTCCATGGATGCCCGATGCCCGTGACGATGCGTTCGGCGCTTCCGCCAGCTTTCGGGATGCGCTCGATCACACCGTTCAGGAAGCCACCGACCTCGATATCTTGTCCGGCGACGTACACGTAGTCGCCCTGAATCGTCATGCCGTCGATCAAAAGTCCAGCATCGACTGCAAGATCGTTCGCAGTGCCTGACGGGGGAGTCCAGCGCTCGAAACCCAACGAGTTCTCATCCAGATAAAGCGACGAGCCATCCGCTGCAACGGGGGTGAATGTGTCGAGCGAAGGCATCGGGGTTGCATTGCCGCCCGCCACCGCCACCGCGTACACCTGACTTTGGGTAAGCTGTTTGCCCTGTGCATCCGGGACGCCGACGGCTGCAGAAGCTTGGAAGTACGCAATGCCATCAAGAACGACCGGAGCGGTAGGGTCTTCGGCAACCGCGAGCGTGTTTGGCGCTCCACCCGCGACGGGCACTGCCAGAAGCGACTCGGTTACCGCCAACAGGACTTGGTCACCGGCAACCACTGGCTGAGTGGCCGCTGCTTCGCCAAGCATGTAGAGCTGAGTCACGCCCGGCCCCGTCGCGCAACCAAGTTGCTGCGCCGAGGTCGCGCTCACGCCCGGTCCTGAATCAACGGTCGGGCCGTGCCCGGCGCAGCCGACAAGGCTCAACGCAAACACGCCGCTCCCCAAGGTGCGCCATTTCTTCCTCCCAGACATGCCGAAAGTCTAGCAGCGTTTCACCAGTGGGCCGCGCCGATTCGCGCCCGCTCGCGACCGCTCATATTGTAACGCCCAGGCGCCGAAAATTCGGGAGCCATGTCGATCGGTCCGAATCGCCCTGTTCGAGTCGGGGGCAATCGTATTTCACGTCGCCGAGCGCCACGCAGGTCTGCTGCCTGGCCATGCCAACGCGCGAGCGCGTGCCATCACTTGGATGTGCGCCGCGGTCAACGCGGTGGAACCGCCGATCCTCGAGCTCGTAACTGCGAGGATTCTGGAGGGCGACAAGCCCTGGACCAAGGAGCGCCTGCCGCTGATCGAGGGTCGCGTGCGCAACCGGCTGAAGCAACTTTCCGCGCGCCTCGGCGATGCCGACTGGCTCGATGGTGCGTTCAGCGCGGGTGACCTGATGATGGTCTCGATGCTGCTCAGGTTGAGACCGTCGGGCATCCTGAACGAATTCCCGAACCTGGCTGCCTATGTCGCCCGCGGCGAAGCGCGACCCGCGTACAAGCGAGCCTTCGACGCTCAACTGGCGGTTTACACCGCCGGCCACCGACCTGCTGATTGAGGTCCGTCCCGGGCTAGAAGTCGTCATCCGAGCTTTTCGTCCAGTTTGGGTCCTGACCCTGCTCAGCGCGACCAGGTGTGATAGGTCT
>DATHOI010000979.1:0-4361 GCA_035485095.1 Polyangiaceae bacterium
GCGATTGATCGACGGCTTGGGCGGTCCAGTCGTCGAGAACGCGATGATCGTGATATCCAATGGATACGTTTTGAGTGCCGGGACTCCCAGCGAGCTCGAAAGTCCAAAGGGCGCCACGGTCCTCGATCTCGGCGGCAAGACCGTCGTGCCGGGGTTGATATCGAATCATTCACACCTGGGATTGGTGAACGGCACCACTTCGGGCTCTGCCAATTACACTCGCGCGAATATCCTTCGACAGCTCGCTCAGTTCGAGGCCTATGGCGTGACCACGGTCACCTCGCTCGGCCTGAATGGCCCGCTTTTCTACGAGATCCAAAATCAGATGCGCGCCGGGAACGTCCCCGGAGCGGACTTCTTCGGCGCGGACCGCGGCCTGGGCGTGCCGCTGGCCGCGCCTCCCGTGAAGGTGGACGACTCTCAACTGTATCGGCCCAAGACGCCCGCGGAAGCGCGGCAAATGGTGCGCGAAAGCGCGGAGCGCGGCCCGGCGTTGCTCAAGATTTGGGTCGACGACTTTCACGGCACATTGCCGCAGAAGATGGCGCCCGAAATCTATTCGGCGATCATCGATGAGGCTCATCGCGCTCACTTGCGCGTCGCGGCCCACGTCTATTACTTGGACGACGCGAAACGTCTGGTCGCGGCTGGGATCGACATTCTGGCCCACGGCGTGCGCGATCGCGTGGTGGACGACGAGCTGATCTCGGCCATGAAGGCCCACGGCACTTGGTACATTCCGACCCTGCAGCTCGACGAATCATTTTTCATCTACGCCGAGCACCCAGTGTGGATGGCCACACCCTTTTTCAAGCACGCGCTGCAGCCCGCGCTCGCGGCGCAATTCGACGACCCAGGTTGGCGCGAGAAAACACTGGCAAATACCGCCCAAATTGCGCCCGAACGGCAAGCGCTCGCGGTGGGCCTGCAGAACCTGAAGCGGCTGCACGACGCGGGCATCAAAATCGGCTTCGGTACGGACTCCGGCGCCAACCCACTACGCATACCGGGTTTCGCCGAGCATCGAGAGCTCCAGCTCATGACGGAGGCCGGGCTATCACCGCTCGACGCCATCCGCATCGCGACGAGCAATGCTGCGGCGTTGCTCGGGCTCAGCGATCGCGGCGTCATTGGCGCTGGCAAGCTCGCCGATCTCTTGGTGGTAGACGGGCGACCCGACATCACCATCAGCGATCTCGATCACATCGCCGCCGTTTGGCACCGTGGCCGGCAAGTCAGCAATGGCCCGAGCGAATTTCAGCCCTGACAGGGCCTCGTTCAAAGACAACCCAGCTTCACACGATGTGATCTCTCGGCCGAAACAGGCACGGACGTCTTCAGCTCACTTCCGCCAGAGCAGACTCCTTGGCGGCTTCATAGCGGCTCTCGAGCACTTCGGCTTGCTCGTCGCCGAGCGCTTTCTGAGCCTTCGGGAAGAACTCGCCTTCTTCCTCTTCGACGTGTCGCTTGACGAGCCCAAACAGGTGCTCGAAACCCGGCACCCATTCTTTGCCCGAGAAGTCCAACGCGTCGAGGGCCCGGATCGCCGCGTCGAGCTCACTCGCCTCACGCGCGTGAATTTCGGCGATTTCACTGGTTTCCGAGTGCTGGCCAAGCACCGGGTAGACGGCGGTCAGCTCCGCCCTTTCGTGACACAACAGCTCCCTGCGGATCGTCGGATACAGCTCTCGCCGCACCGTCTCGTCGGAGCTCATGCTCACGCGCTTCATGAGCGCCGACACTTCCCCGTGCTCCTGCATCAGTTTCTTGAACACGCCGCTCAGGCCTTGTAGGCGAGCCTTCGCCCCCTCGACCGTCCCCATGGTTTTCGCGGCGGCTTTCTGCACTGAATTGGGCATGTGGCACTCCTTCGCTTCAGCGTGAGCAACGACCATGCCGTCGAGAACGTCGACCCACAATTTGCGCTAAACCGCGCTACGGCTCGACGAATGCCGCGAGCATGAGGCGGCCGTGCGCGCGTGGGCTCGGCAGATTGTCACGTAGCGACGCTCGAGCTGCCGGGGGTTGATGGTCACGCGCCACGTCGCATGCCGTCTCAGCCTTCGGCGTCGCGGTTTGGCAGTTCCTTCGCAGCGCTCTCAGCGCAGCCGTGAATCGAGGACAGCGGCTGGAACGTGAACGCGGCGCCTCGGATCACCGAAAGCGCCGCGTTTGCCGAGCTAGGATTTCGTCAGTCGCAGGCGTACTTCAGGTTGGTGCACTTGCAGGCGACCTCGTTGGCTCCGGTGCCGTAGGTGCACGTGGTGGTACCGGTGCAGGCATCACCGGTTGCCGGTACCATCGCCGGGCATGCGCCAGCGCCAGCACCCGCGCACGCCCACTTGTCGGCGTCGCACGTGCAGAACCTCCGCGCACCGGCCGTGCCGTAGTCGCAAATTCCCTGACCGACACAGGCGTCACCGACCGTGGGTGCCGTGGCAGGGCAAACCAACGGCGGCTCGGTGCAGCGCCAATTCGCGTTTGGCCCAGCGCAAGTGCACGTTTGGCCATCTGCGTAGGGGCACGTCAACGTACCTGGACAAGCGGACATCGTGCTCGGCACCGCAGCGGGACACGCCGCGCCGCTGCCCATGCAGCCCTCGTACATCTTTGCCGCACTACAACGGCAGGTGATCCCGGCCGAGACACACGTCTCGGTGCACGCGCCAGTTGGGGGGTTCGGACAGGCGGGCGCCATCGTGACGCCGCCGCCGGCTCCGGCTGCTGCGGCGCCTGCTGTCCCTGCACCCGCAGCACCGCCCGCGCTCTTGCCGCCGCTGCCCGTGGTCGCGCCGCCCGTTGCCGCACCACCAGCTCCAGTTGAAACCCCGCCAGTGCCAGTCGAAGCACCGCCAGCGCCAGTCGAAGCACCGCCAGTGCCAGTCGAAGCACCGCCAGCGCCAACGGTCGTGTCGCCGCCAGTTCCGGTGCTCGTATCACCGCCCGTACCGACGGTCGTAGCGCCGCCGCTCGACGTTAAGCCGCTATCTCCGCTCGAGCCCGCGTCGACGACAGCGGTGATGGCGCTCGAGCCGCCGCACGAAACCAGTGCGGAGAGCGAACCGGATAGCGCAAGAACAAACCCATAGTTCAATGACTTCATGGAGCCTCCAAGTGAGCGAAGTCCGACGCATGCGCGCGGACTCCGAGCTTCTCTTAGTTTGAGAGTACCGACGAGACTCGAGAAGCAGGCAGCGCTCGTATTCTCATTTGTGATTGCGGAGCACGCCGCATCACACTCACCGACCACGTCACTGCTAATACTACTGATCGAACGCGACGCTTTAGAGCACGCGCATGCACGTGCGGGCAGTGGCGACGGGGCAAAACCCCGCGACGTGGCGTATGGCGTCGCGTCGAATCGCGACGGTTCGGATGTCGCCAATCGAAACCATGGGCGGGGCTCGGTAGCTGGTTCTCTCACTGTCATGCTGGGAGGCACTGCGTTTGCTCGGTGCCTTTTCCGATTGCTAAAGCAGAGGCCGCCTGGATCGCAGTGCCTTCGCGCTCGAGTGTCGCGAACGCGCGCGCGTTAGCTCCGTTGTGCCCAAGCAGCAGCAGCTGGTGCCGGACGAGCAGCGCGGAGACACGCGCTCTGTTCCAGCTGACCTCGACGTTGGTTCGAATAGCTGAGACGCAGACAGGCTTGGCGCGGGTCAACTCTTCAGTAGCCTGTGTCCGATTTTCGTCCGGCACCTGATACCTACTACGCAAGTTTAGTAACCCTTGACCACGCAAATGCCGGATGAGTCATTGCGCGCGACACGCCGTACTGGAGAGAGCTCGCGAGTTCTCAGCTGGCATGCCGCGTGCACCGACAGCGAAAGATGAGAACGCAGAAGGTCCTAACGCGCTCACTTGCCACCCGTGTCGTGAGCACGTGCGTGTGTTGCGGTGTCCTCGCGCTGGTCGCCACCGTTGGTTGTAGCTCGAGCACGCCGGGCAATGAACCTTCTGAAGGTGGTGGGGCGGGCACAGCCGGCGGCGTTTCGCAATCCAGCGGCGGAAGCTTCTCCAATGCGGGCAACACGAGCTCCAGCTCGGGCGGCTTCACGTATGCTGGGGGCGGCTCGGCTGGCATGAGCACGGCCGGCGGAGCGGCAGGCGGGGCCCAAAGTAGCAACGGTGGAAGTGCGGGAGCTGCCGTTGGCGGAAGCCATGCGGGCGGCGCCGGCGGCGGTGCTGCTGGCTCAGGGAGCGGTGCCGGGGCAGGCGGCGGAACGAGCACGACGTCCGAAAAGCAATCGTGGATTTGGGTTTGGGAGAACTACAGCAGCGCGATGAAGTCCGTGGCTAGCAACTCCAAGAGCTTTACTCACGTGAGCCCGGCGCTCTATCAGCTCAACTACAATTACTCTTCG
>DATHOI010000980.1:0-4276 GCA_035485095.1 Polyangiaceae bacterium
CAAACGGATCACGTCGATCGCGATGGCCGGCGACCCGCTTGTACTGATCGACAATGTCACCGGGCCGTTCGGCTCGGAGGCATTGGAATCACTGCTCACGACGACTCAATGGAGCGACCGTGTACTCGGGGGCCAGACGATGTTTGTCGGCAACGTCTCGGCGTTCTGGCTGGTGACGGGCAACAACTTGAACTTCGCGAGGCACGACATGCTCCGACGCGTCATGCATGTTCGTTTGCAGTCGTCTCACGAACATCCAGAGCAACGCTCCACATTCAGGCGACCGAAGCTGCTCGAAGCCGTCGAGTCACAACGCGGCGACCTGACCATGGCGGCCCTGACAATTGTCGCGGCTTACTGCGCCGCTGGACGTCCATCACAATCGCTTGAGCCGTGGGGCTCGTTCGAGGGCTGGTCGAACTTGGTTCGCTCGGCCGTGGTTTGGTGCGGCTTGGATGACCCGGCCGCTGGCAGGCGTGAGCTTGCTACCGTAGCGGATACGGCAACGCTCGGGCTTGCGGCTCTTCTTTCAGCATGGCAAACGGCCTGCATCGCTACCGGGGACGACGGGTTCACGGCCGCGAAGGCGCTGGACTTTGCTTCTCCGATTTCGCTGTTTGGGCGCACCCCGGAGGGCACTGCGCTCCGCGAGGCGATCCTCGAACTGTGCCCTTCTCCTGCCAATCAGCTTCCCAATACCGCACGACTCGGCACGAAGCTCCGTTCCGTGCGCGAGCGCATCGCGCACGGATTGACGTTCACGTCCAAAATGGTTCGGGGAAACAATGTTTGGCGCGTGGTGAAGCCGCGTCCGCCCGACGATGACGTGGTGGACGTGGTGGACGTCGCTTCTAGCGCCGCTCCAGAACCGAATCTCGATCATGAGAGAATGCAGGGTAGCCGAGCAGGTGGTGAGTCGGTCCCGGATGTCCCTCACGCCCACCACGTCCACCACACCCACCCGACGGAGGGCGATGGCGAAGAGGACGCGGCAGCTGCCGACGACCCAGACGAGCTGGAGCCAACAGAGGATGGCGTTTTTCCGCTTCACCCGCCTCTTGTGCCGATTCGCGTCCCGAGAAGCATGCTTGTGGCAGCGACGGCGGTGGTCGGCCGATCACGAGCATAAGCGGCGCCTAGGGGCGGCTGCTCTTCGGAAGGCGGCCGCCAAGCACTGGGCTGGCGCCTTCCGCCGTCGCTGCGCGCCGATGGAGCCGTGGATAGGGCACGGGCAGCGACGTCGGGTTGGATTGGGTGACTGATGGCGCTCCGTTAACGAGTCGGCGTTGGCGTGGCGAGTTCGTGAACGGCTCCCATGCTGCGGCGGTGGACACGTGCTGCCCGGCACTGCTGAACGCACATTTGAGGATGGCGGCTTGGAGTGTGCAGGCGCGTGGGGCTGTGGTCATGGTTCTCTGCTGCCATGATAGGCGACCGCCGCGAGTCGCTTTGAGGAGCACTCGCTAATTGAAGTTGCTGCCCGCGTTGACGCGATTTGCACTGGTCGCGGGCACCACGCAAAACCGGCGATTTGTCTCCGGGCGTCGTTTGGCGAAAAGGTGACCTCGCTGCTTCAATGTTCCTCCACGCAGCGTGCGAACGACGAAAGCCGTGCAAACAAAGACTTTCGATGCGGACGATGGTCCCGCTGATCAATGTGAAGGAGGGCTCGATGGCGTGCTCGCGTAGTCTGAGCGACGTAACGTCTACCTGCCTTTCCCCGAGTACACCCGTTGGTTGTCTCACAGTTGTCCGCACAATCTTCGATACAGCAGCTTAGACTTCGTCGGAGGTGTAGTTGGCCATGGTGGCCCTCAGAATACAGGATATTTACTGCGGTTTGGTGAAACCGTGAGGACTGAGTCGTGCTCTAAAATTGGGTCGAAACGGCTAGTTGTACTACCTAGCTGATCCAAGCTGGGTGGGGGTCACTACATATAGCGGACCGTCGTCAAGATCTTGTCAAGATCTTGACGGTTTTTGGAGCTCCTCCTGTCGCGCCACCGCGTATGCTGGCGACGGGTTTGGCCTGGAAGATCATCGCCGACTGCGCGATGTCGCAATCTAATTGTGCAAACGCGGCGTGCACGTCGTGATCTCGAACTCAGCCGTGCCTGCGATCGAAGAGCTGTACAGCAGCAGCGCGTTTCGCATCGCGCGGGTCAGCGCTGCTCGCAACATTGCCGCCCGCACGTCGAGCCGTCGCAAGGTCGATGAGCTTGTTATTTCAATCCCCCGCCCAGCGCTTGCTCGGCCGCGTGGTCTGAAGGCCGTTCGAGCGACTGGAACGTGAGGTGCCGTCTGGGGCGCGCGCTAGGACCCGTGAACGCGAGCTGACCTCGCAGTAGCTGTGTCGACCGCCAGCGCGCTGAGCATCGGACGTTGAGCGGACCGCGACGATGAACGCGTGAAGATTGGTTCGACCGGCAGGGCCTCACTGAGGCGCTGTCTCGGAGCACGCGCGTTGTTGCGTTCGACCTGCTCATGCACTCCCCGGCGGCGGTTGTCGGGCGACGTGGCGCCTCGAACACCTGCGGGCGACGCACGCCCGCGGAATCACCGCGGTCCCAGCCCATCGACACGGAAGTCTTGCCGGCCAAGCTGACGCCAGCTAGCCCGTAGGAGTGGTTAGCTCCCGCACGCCGCGCCGATCTCCAGAAGCGCCACTCCCACTTGAAGCGATCCGCGACCTCGTGGGGATCTGTCGCGCGCTGTACGCCGCGAGCAAAGCCGCCGGCGCGACCGCAAGCGACCTCGATCACCTCCGCTACATCGGCGCGATGCTGACCGATGCGTACAGGCTTGGCCATGGGGCTCGGCCCTACACCAAGCGCTACGACACAGCCTGGAAGAAAGCCGAAGACGGCGTCGCGGCACTCGGCTGGCACATCCAACGCGACGTCGCGCTGAGGCCGGCGATCGACGCGGCGGGCAAGCGAATCACCGGAGAGATCCCGCCTGGCCCAGAATTGCCTGACCCCTCAACCCAGCGCGTGAAACGCGGGTGACCTAGCGTGTGCGGTCGATACAAGCTCAGTGAGAAGAGCGGCGCTGTCTACGAGTTCTTCGACATCCACGGCGAGCAGATCAAGCTCGAGCTCACGCCGCACTACAACATCGCGCCGACGCAGCCGATCGCGAGCGTCCGCACGCCGCACCAGCTCGAGTTCGTGCGCTGGGGCATCAAGCTCGCGAACCCACGCGCGGGTGGCTTCAACGTGCGAGTGGAGTCGCTCGGCGCGCCGTTCTATCGCGATTCGATTCGTGGACGCCGCTGCCTGATCCTCGCGGATGGTTTCTACGAGTGGCGTGTAGAGGGTGAAGGCAAGGCGGCGAAGAAGCAGCCGTTTCTGATCAAACGGCACGACGGCAAGCCGTTCGCGTTCGCGGGCATGTGGGACAAGGTTTCGGTGAAAGGAGAGTTTGTCGACGCGGCGACGATCCTCACGACGACACCACGCGGGGTCGCTGCGGAAGTGCATGATCGGATGCCAGTGATTTTGTCACCCGAGAATCACGCGAAGTGGCTTGACCCGAGCGCGCGCTATCTCGATCTGCTTGAGCCCGACGCCGCTGCGCTTGAACTCGTGCCCGTGAGCACCACCGTCAACAGCGTGAAGAACGACGGACCAGAGTGCGCCGAGCGCGCAACGAACTAGCTGCTTTCTCCGAGGGCTGCGGCTCCGTGTATTTGCGTTGCGTGACGTGTTCGTTCCTTCGCTCGTGCTAGACGCATTTGGTCCGGCTGGTGCAGCCCTCCCGCAGCGTCGGCCGGACACTGTGACGTCTTGTTTCGTCGTACGGTCGTTACGAGCCCTAGTCTGGTGTAGTGGTACGAGCCCTATGCCGACCGCCGGGCGCGCCTTGCGCGTGCGAGGCCCTGCCGGTCGGACCAATTTTTCATGCGGTCGTGATCCTACGATCGGCTGTGTTTACGCCGCCAACTGCGAGTCACGACAGACCGCCTTTACCCTTGAGCGCCTTCCCGAAGAGCATCGGGAACTGACTGACAACGCCAGCGGGCGACCCCTTCAGCATGGCGATGAGCTCAACCAGCGCCGCTGCGATCTCTTCGACATCATCCAGGTCGTCGATTGCGTCCGAGCTCCCGGACATGCCGACCAACGCCGCCAAGAGTCGTGGTCCGAGTCCTCGCTGCTCGATACGCGGAAACTTGTTGAGCCATGTTTCGGCGAAGCTAGCGACTATGAAATCATCGTCGATCGGTTCCATTGCATTCCTTCGGGTGCCGGGCGCGACTGTGTGTCACCGCCTG
>DATHOI010000981.1:0-4621 GCA_035485095.1 Polyangiaceae bacterium
GCGCATAGAGTGCAGCCCGTGCCGCAGTCGGTGTCGCTCTCGCTACCGTTCTTTACGCCGTCGTTGCAGCGTGGGGCTTGGCAAATGTTGCTCGTGCACACCGAGCTCGCGCAGTCCGTCGCGACAGTGCAGCCGAGGCCGGTCGCGCAACCCGGACAACCGCCGCCGCAGTCGACGCCGGTCTCCGTCCCGTTCTGAGTGAAGTCGCTGCACGTTGCGCTGGCGCAGCTCAGTTGCATGCAGACGTGGCTTTGGCAGTCTCCACCGCTCGCGCAGGTTTCGCCCGCCGCGCAACCAGGACAGTGCGTGCCGCCGCAATCGACGTCCGTTTCATCCTGATTCAGGAGTGAATCGGTGCAGCTCGCCGAGCCACAACGGCCGCCCTGGCAGGCGCCACTCGCACAGTCGCTGGCTACTGAGCACGCCTTGCCAGCGGCGCACGGTCCGCAGAACGAGCCGCCGCAATCGATGTCGGTTTCACCTGGGTCGAGCGTCTGATTGCGACACGAGGCAGGGACGCACACGTTCACCTCACAAATGCCGGTCGCGCAATCGCCGTCGCTCTCGCAACCGAGGCCCGCCGTGCACTTGGCACAGTCGGAGCCGCCGCAATCCACGTCGCTCTCGTCGCCGTTCTTGAGGCCGTCATTGCACTTGGCTTCGCTGCAGCGCCCGCTAGCGCAGACGAAGCTCAGGCAATCTTCATTGAACCGGCAGTTGCCGCCAGACGGGCAGCGATTCGGGGTGCAAGTCTCGCCGCAATCGGTGTCCGACTCGTTGCCGTTGCGCACCCCGTCATTGCACTCGGGGGCGGCGCAGGTGCCCGCTCGACACACCCCCGACGAACAGTCCTTGGGCACGAGACAGGTTTGTCCGGTCACACAGGGCGTGCAGCTGCCGCCGCAGTCGTAGTCGCTTTCGTCGTTGTCCTTTTGGCGATCGGAGCAACTCTGCGCGCTGCTGTTTGCGGGCGCGAAGCCGTACTCGGGAAAGGAACATGCGGCGATGCCGCAGGTCGCGGTGAGCCATGCGCTGAGCAGCCAGCAAGCCCAGCGCGCGAATGCGAAGGCTGGGGTTCGCGGCCGGGTGCGCGTCATGTGCGGTGTAGTGTCCAGTTGAGCTCGAGGGCAAAAAAACGCGGGCGACGAGCCGCGTGGGGACCGGCCCATTACACGGCAGACGCTTCGGTAAAGTTAGGGTTTTTATCGAGAAAAGCGGGCATGTCAGCGCGCGCGGCCAGCCGATCGATGCTAGCACTCTGCCTGCTCTGAAAAAAATGTGGGGGAGAAGACCACACGCGGGTGTGCGTAAGTACGGACACACACTCACCAAACATGCCTCGCGCACTCGGAAAGCTCAGCCGCTGTGTTACGCTCTAATATTCTGGTGTTGTCGCGTTTAGCCGTGCGAGGTTCGCAGCAGTATCGTGCTGCGTTTGCGCTGCTGTGCAGCGTCGGCGCTTGCAACGTGTACAGCGCTGACTTGATGAGCGGCGCACTGTCAACGGGTGGCGTCGGCAATTCGGGTGGAGCTGGGGTTGCCGCCGGCGGCGCCAGCGCAGGGATGGCGAATACAGCGGGCACTTCGAGCGCGGCGGGTTCGAGCGCAGGCGGCATGGCCACAGGTGGCACCGGCGCAACCAGTCAAGCGGGCGCCGGCGGGAGCACGAATGCCGGCACAACGGGCATGGCCGGCTCTTCTGCCGCGGGCACCAGTGCTGCCGGTGGCAGTGCCGCTGGCGCGTCGAGCCTCGATTTGATCGATAACCTCGAAGACGGGGACGGGTCGATTCGCCTAGTCGCGACTCCGCGTCGCGATGGAATTTGGGACAGCGGGAACGATGCGACGGTGGGTGGTGTTCAGACCCCTGTCCCCGGCATGTTCAAGCCAGTGGCGCTGCTCGCCGCGGACGCGCCGTACGCAGGCGACAAGTACGCAGCGTACTCCAAGGCCACCGGCTTCACGTCGTACGCGTTCATGAACGTATCGATGCGCAGCTGGCCAACCTACGACACGACGTATCCGAAGTACGACGCGAGTGGCTACAAGGGCCTGACGTTCTTGGCCAAAGCGGGGAGCGGCTCGTCACTCGGCATGCGCGTGCGCTTCATCAGCGGTGACACCGACCCGCGCGGCGGCAAATGCAAGCTGGCGACGGCGCAAGATCCGTCCCCTCCCGAAGACGAGCTTTGCTACAACCACTATTACGCTCCAGTCACGCTCAGTAACAGTTGGGCGACGTACACGCTGAGCTTCACTGACGACTTCCTGCAGCCGGTCGTGACGAACCCGACCATCGATTTAACCGAAATGTATGGGCTCGAGTTCTACTTCGGTAGCGGCGACAACTACGAAATCTGGGTCGACGACCTCAGCTTCGTCAGAAATTGAGCCCGGCTCCGGGGCTAGCGCGCGGGGGGCGCAGCCCTGCCTGCTGAATGCGGCCAGCGGTGACTAGCTTGAGTCGATGGTCCAAATCGACGGCTCCGTGACCGATCACGAGGAGCACGAGAATTTTTTTCGGCAAGGTGACAGCTTCGAAGAGGCCGCGGGTCGTCAGCCGCGCTCGCTCGTTCCAATCGAGCTCGAAGAGCGTCGCCCCCTGACGGAAGAGGAGCTGCTCCGCGCAGCGCGTTTCAGGAAGCCGGTCACGGCGATCGTGAGCTCGCTGCTGCTCGCTTTCTTGTTGGCGCTCGCCATTCGCGAGCGGCGTCCGAGCGAGACGCTCGCCAGCGCTCCGCCCCGTAGCGCTTCGCCGACTGAAGCGGCCCTCGCCGCCGCGTCAGACACCTCATCTGCCGTAGTCGAGCCGCAGGCCGCTGCGCCGTTGCCCAGCGCGCTCGCCACGCCTTTGCCGAGCGTGCCTTCGAATGGGTCGACGACGACGTCGTCAGTGCCGGACAGCGTGCGTGAGTCGCAGAGCGCGTCGCAAGCGGACGAAGCTTCCCATCAGCCCGCGGGAGCCTCCGTAGCGCTCGATCGCCCTCGGCGCTCGCTCGGCAAGGCGACTGCGCGCGCGCACGTCCCGGTCGTCAAATCATCGTCGAGCGTGGCGGCGCCGAGCGGCGCGCCTAGCACGCCGCTGCCTTCCCAGGGTCGGTTTCCGGACGCGCCGCGGTGAGCCCAGCGGCGCGCGAAGTCTGGGTGGACGATCTTTATCGCGTCGAGAATTAATCGTAGCGACCTGCTCGTTCAATACGCCATCGAGAAGCGCAGGCGCCCCGAGCGCATACGGCTATCGTACGGGGTGGTCGGACCGCCGCCGACGCTGAGCTCGGCGTCCGAAAGCACGAGCTTGACCATGGCCTGATTGAAACCGAGCGGCATCGCGATGTAAGCCGCGTACTGGTTGTGTATTTCGTGGTCGTTCCCGTCGTCCGTCAGGAATTCGGTGTGATTCGCGCCGAAGCCCAGCTTGAGGCTCTGCTGGAACGCGAGTGTGCCGACATCGAACTCGAAGTAGCCGCCGTAGCTTTGCCGCGTGTTGCTCGCATCGCTGTCTTGGGTGGCGGGCGGGGTGGCGCCGATGATCTTCGTGCGCTGGTGCCCGTAGTTGAAGCCGACTTCGATTGGACTGAAGGCGATCACGGCGCCCCCTGCGTAGCCCGTCCTCGACTGGTGCCCACAAGTCGGACAGCCGGCGTTGTCAACCGCTATGTCGGTGGTCCGCGTTTCAGCGGCCGCCGAGAGGCTGAGGATAGAGTAAGTGAAATTCACCGCAGGCCGTACGCCGAAGGTGTTCGAGGTGCCCTCTTTGCCGTACTCACTGAGCAACTCGAACCCCAAATACTTGACCGGATAGAGGTGCAGCGCGACGCGCCCAGCCTGTTCGCGATAGTAGATGTCGTCGGCTTCGTAGACGTGCGGCCCAAAGGTGCCACCTTCGTACGGCCCGAGCTTGAGTGCGCCGGTGTCTTCCAACGTGTAGAGATCGTAGCCGAGGCCTTTGCGGTAAACGCGCCAGCTAAAGAAGCGACCGGCCGCCAAGTCCCACAATTGGCCCATGCCGATTTGCGCGAACACGTCGTCTGCGTTGATTTGGTACTGGTCTTGTTGCTCGCGCAGCCACGCGACGGTTTGGCCGACGCCGCGAATATAGACATCGTGACCGAGATCCTTGGTGAGCACGCCGCCGAGCACGAAGCGACCGCGGAAGTCGTAGAAACTCTCGGGGTTTTGCGTGGTCGTCGAATACGAATAGCGCGCGCGACCGATGTCGACTTCCATGCCGCCGTGTAGCTCGAGATCGACCGTGTTCGGTACCGCGCTGTCGCGTTGCCACGGCGGTAAACCAGGCGGCGGACGCTGCACCGGTTTTTCCGGGGGTGCTGTCGTGGGCGGCGGCGGCGTCGGAGTCGTCCTTTCAGCGGCGGACTTCTGCTGCTCTTCGCGTTTCGTTGGCTTTGCCGGAGTGCCCTCATCGCTCGGGGGAGCCGCTTCTTCCTCTTCGTCCTCGTCCGCAGCGAATGCCGGGCGTGCGACGAACGCGCTCGAGATAGCGGCAGCGATCACGGTGAGCTGGAGCGAGAAGGTCAGACGGCTGAGGAGGGATTGGGGGCGGAGCACTGAGGTTTTCACGGCGATTGGTTCCTGTTTCTTTCTGTGTGGCGGTGCAGCTTGG
>DATHOI010000982.1:0-7014 GCA_035485095.1 Polyangiaceae bacterium
CGGCCGCTGCGCGCGCTACGCGCGGGCGCGGCGTTCGCCGCGTCGCTCTTGGCGTTGATCGTCTATACCTATTTTCGTCGTCGGTTTTTTCCGGTGGTTTCGCAGGTCAATGCCGGCGCTGCGCTGCCCGCCGAGGCGGGCGTGCTTGCCCGGGCTTTGTCCCGGTTTTTGCATTGGTTTCAGCAACCGCAGTTGCCGCATGATCCGGTCAATAACCCGCTCGTCGACGCCGATTTGCGGCACCGCGTAGCCGGTGCGCTACGCGTTTACACGCGCGGCTTGGGCCAAGTGGTGTTCCCGTGGACGCTCAGCGGCGACTACTCGTTTCCTCAGGAGCCGATCCCGGACCGCGTGTACTTTCCAGAGAGCGTGCTCGGCGGGTTACTGTTGATTTTGCCGCCGCTCGCGGGTGTCGCAGCCTGGGTGGTGAGTCTGTTTCGCGAGGCACGGGTCAGAGCTCGCGCGGCCAACCAAGACCTCTCGAACGTGGCAGCGGACCCGGTTCAGGGCCTGCTCGCGCTGTTGGCGATCGGCCTCGTTTGGTTTCCGGTCGCGTATTTTCCGCACTCGAACATCCCCGTGCTCTTGCCCACAATCCGCGCGGAGCGCTTTTGGTATCTGCCGGTGTTCGGCAGCGCGTGCCTGTTGGCGTTGTTGTTCACGCGCTTGATTCACGTCCGCGCGGCATGGGGGCCGGGTGTCGTGATTGCGTTCCTCGGCTTCCAGGCGCTGGCCGGGCGCTGGCACGCACTCGACTACACGGACGACCTGATTTTCTGGCGCGCGACGCACAACGCCGTGCCGCGGAGCGCCAAGGCGCAGCTCAATTATTCCGTGATGCTGGGTGCGCGTGGGGAGCTCAAAGAGCGGCTCACGATCAACGCCGAGGCCATGCGATTGGCACCCAAATGGCCGATGGCGCACGTCTACTATGGCGACACGCTGTGCCGACTCAAGCGCGCCGAGGAAGCCTGGCCGCACTACATCGACGGCTTCGAGCTCGCGCCCAATGATCTAAATTTGATCGCGCTCGGACTGCAGTGCGCGTGGGACGAAAAGATCATCGATGCCCACAAGGATGAGCTGCTCGCGCTGTCCGACAAGCACCCTGGGAGCTGGCTCGCCTATCTGGCGAGCGACATCGTGTACAACGGCGCGGCGAACGGCGGTGTGCAGAAGAAGTATCGGCCTCGCGCTTACGACGAAGGGCCGAAGAACGACGCTCAGTGACGCTCGAGCCCGCGTTAGTTCGAGCGAAAGAGCCAGGTTAGGCCCAAGATGCTGAGGCCTATTACGAGCAACGCGACGAGCGCGATGACCACATCGACGGCGCGAAACCCTTGCGGCTTTTTGACGGCTTGTGCGGCGCGAGTCGGCACTTGAGCGACGGGCGCCGCGTCGCTAGTGAGCGCGCGTTGCGCGTCCGTGCTCGACGCTTTGCTGCCTGCGCTGGCCGTCACATTGGGCGGGTCGATCGAGTCGTCGCCCTGCATCTGCTCGTCGCTACTGGCCTCGATTTCGGCGAGCGCCGCCAACACCGGATCTTCGAAGCTGAACTCGTTCGCGCCGAAGCTGAGCATTGCGTGCGCGGGCCATACCGTGTCGCGTTTCGCTTCGAGCCGAAGACCGGCCAGCGTGGCGCCGTTCTTCGAGCCCAAGTCGCGGACGAAAATTTGCGCGCCGCGGCGAATGATCTCGACGTGCCGGCGCGACACGTCTGGGTCCGCGAGCGAGAGCTCCGTGTTCTGCGCTCGGCCAATGGCATACGGACGATCGAATTCGACCAGCGCGAGCTCCTTGCCCGCGTCAGGTCCCGCCGTGACGAAGAGCCGCGGCGCCGACAGCTCACCCTCCGCCGAGAGTGAGCTCGCGACCAACGCTAGCGCGATCTCTTTGGTGATGAGTCCGGGGTTCTGTGTGGGCAGGACTTGCGCGACCGTCAGCTCGAGCCAAATCCGGCCCACGCGGATCAGGTCGCCTGAGCGCACCACGCGCGGAGCTTGGGGCGAGAGGCGCACGGGGCCGACGAAGGTGCCGTTGCTACTGCCTTCGTCGATCACCACGTAGTCCGTGCCCCGTTGACGAATCGAGGCGTGCCGATGGCTGACGCTGGGATCCGGTAAACGGATTTCGCAACCGTCACCCCGTCCGATCACGATCCGCGGAGCGTCGAAGGTGATGGTCGCCTGAGACTTGAGGTCCCCGGAGCGGACCACGACCGTCAGGGCCATGAGCGGCGCATATTGGGTCAGCCGAAGGTCCCCTGTCTACAAACTTGGCCAACGGGACGCGCTCGACTTACTCGGGATGGGACGCGGGAATCTCGCCAGCTCTGGCTGAGACCCGCTCGGAGGCAGCCATGACCGAAATCCAAGAACGCCGCGCCGACAACGCGGGTCGCGTGCGCGTCGAAACCCTGGTCGAAGTGTGCGGAAACGAGCCGGGAATTCCGGCTTTCGAGGCCGAAGCGGTCGACGTGAGCGCGCGCGGGATGCATCTGCGGACGGCGTACCTTCCCGAAAACGGGGCGCCTTTGGTGTGCCGCTTCGAGGACGGCGGGCGCGAAATCGTGGTCGAGGGCAAAGTGGCTTGGCGCCGCGAAGGCGGCCGCGGTGGTGAGTTCGGGGTGGAATTCACGGCCCTCGACAGCAGCAGCGTGGGTGCGCTCCGCGATCTGTGTGACGGCGCGAGCGCGACGGCAGAAGAGCCGTCGGCGGAAGACTCGAAAGCCGAGGTAGGCTCGCGAGTTCGCTTGCACATCGACGGGCTCGGCTCGCCGATGAAGGCTCGGGTACGCGAGAGCGGCTCCGAGAAGGTGCAAGTCGGATCGAACTTGGAATTCCTGAAGGTGGGCCGCAAGCTCGAGGTCGAGGATCTGGAGCTCGGTGGCCGCCGTCAGGCGCACATCGACGGCGTGAGCGTAGCGATCGATCCAGTGACCCGCGTGCCGCAACTGGTCGTGCAGCTGCGCTTCGCCGGCAGCGAGGACACCACGCCCGAGCCGAGCGTCACTGCGTTGAACGGCGAAAGCGCGAGCCGAGGCTTCAAGATCCCGGCGGCGGCGGTCACCACCGACGCCGACGTGCACGACCACGACCACGACGAAGACGCCGACGACGCGGACGCCGAAGCGCTGCGCGGCAGAATCGGCGTGGCCGCGGCCAACGCAGGCGAGGCCGCGAAGACGGCCAGCGCCGCGCTAGCGCGCTTCTCCACGCGCGCCGCTCACGGCGTCGGGGATCTGTTCAAGGGCGCGGGGCGCAAAGTGCTCGAAGCCGCCAAACGTGGCGAGAAGGAGCCCGCGCGCCGCACCACGTCGCCCGCGCCGAACGGCTCGCGAGGTGTGGAGGGGCAGCGCTTGCGTCCGCAATCGCAGGCTCCCGCAGCCGACGCTCCGGTCGTTGGAAAATTGGCGCAATTGCCGCGCAAGAAGCTGGTTTTGGGCGTGGGCGGGGCAGTCTTGTTGGCGTCCGTGACGGCGCTGGCAATGCATCACTCGGCGCCCGCGGCTCCGCCCGGCGCGCAAGCCGCGAACGCGGCCGTCGTCGCCACGGTCGCTCCGCCGTCAACTGGCGCGCCGCTTTCGGCGGGCCCCGCCTCGAACGATCCGAACGCGCTGACCGCTGCCAGCGCGAACGTGCCGCTGTTCGGTCCGACGCCCATGGCGACGATGGAACCTGCGCCGCTCGCACCGCTGCCCGGCTCACCCGAGGCCGTCGAGGCGCAAGAAAAAGCCGACGCCAAGACGAACGCCACGGGTGCACCGGTGGTCGCCGCTGCAGCCGATGAAGGCTTCTCGGACGAGAGCTCGGACGGCGAAGCCGAAAAGGCCGATGCCAAAGCGAGCAAGGGCGACGACAAGACGGCCAAGACCGACAGCACGCCCTGGGGTCACGGCAAGCTGCATTCGCCGACGATCTATCGCCTGCGCCTCGACGGCCCGGGCGGCAAGCTACAAGGCGCGCTCTTACCGACCGGATTCACCGTGCTCATCCCGGGCCACAAGGTGATGGAGCAAGGCGCGGGCATCGCCAAGCGTGACAATCGGATCGCGAGCGTGCACACCTTGAATCGCACCGCTGGCGCCGAAATCGCGTTCAAATTCCGTGGCGACAGCGTGCCTGCGTACCGCGCTCGCCTTCGCCGCGACTACGTGGAAATCCTGATCGGTGACGGCGGTGGCGAAAAGTCGAAATCCGCGTCGAAGTCCGGAAAAACCGAGTCCGGAAAAACCGAGTCCAAGGCCGCGAGCAGCTCGAAGTCGCACAAAGGCTGAGCTCGAGTTTCAACGTTCAATTCTCGGGGCGCGGCGTCTAGACGTGAAGTGCTTGAGCACAGCCCGCGAGGCCTTCCCGCTGTCGAAATCGAAGGTTGAATTCAACGTTCAATTCTCGGGGCGTGCGGCGGTTTAGACGGCTAAGTGCTTGATCGCTGGCGCGCGAGGCCTTCGCGAGCGAACAAGTGAAGGTCGAATTCAACCTTCGATTCGAGCGTCGGAGATCGGTGTGCTGCAGCCGACGACGGTTGGTTGCGGTTCGGTTGCAGGCCGCCCACGCCCATCAATGCTCGCGTTTACCGCGGCCTTTTTTGGTGCTTTGCGGGAGCGACGTGTGCGGGCTGGTGGCAAGCTCGTGGGCGTCGTTTTCGCCGCGCGCGAGGCGACTCAGGCCGGCGTAGGCGATCATCGACGCGTTGTCGGTGCAGGCTTTGAAGGGCGGGACGACCACGCGGATACCGCGCTTGGCAGCTTGCTCGGCGGAGCGCTCGCGCAGCTCGCGGTTGGCGGCGACGCCACCAGCCAGCACGAGCGTGCGGATGCCTTCGGCTTCGGCGGCTTCGAGCGCTTTCCAAATCAAGGTGTCGACGACGCGGCGTTGGAAGGCGGCGCACAGATCGCGGAGCTGTTGATCGTCACCCGGTAAACCGTGCTCGCTGACCCAGCGCAGCATGTTGCTCTTCAAGCCCGAGAAGCTGAATTCGAGCGAGCCCTTACGGCGCATCGGCCAAGGGAGCTCGATTTTGCTGGGATCGCCGTCCTTGGCGAGCTTGTCGATGATCGGGCCGCCGGGGTAGCCGAGGCCGAGCAGCTTCGCGACTTTGTCGAAGGCTTCACCGGCTGCGTCGTCGCGCGTGGCGCCGAGCTCGGTGACCTGCGCGAGGTTCGGCCCGGCGACGCGATACAGCGCGGTGTGGCCCCCGGATGCAAGCAGGGCAACGAACGGATATTCCGGGGGCACTTGCTCCGGCGCGCCCGGGAACTTCAGGAACACCGCGAGCAAATGCCCGACCAAGTGATCGATGCCGACGACGGGTTTGTCGAGCGCGAACGCGAGCCCTTTGGCGGCTTGCACGCCGACGAGCAGCGCGCCGGTGAGGCCCGGGCGACACGTGACGGCGATGCCCGAAATCGCGCTCGGCGCGAGCCCCGCGCGCTCGAATACCTGGCGAATCACCGGTCGCACGTTGCGCAGATGATCACGCGAGGCGAGCTCGGGCACGACGCCGCCGTAGGGAGCGTGCAGCTTGATTTGACTGTGTACGGCGTCGCTCACAACGCTGCCGTCGCTCGCGACGAGCGCCGCCGCGGTTTCGTCGCACGACGTTTCGATGCCCAGTACCAAGAGCTCAGAAGACTCCACAGCCGCCTTTTTGTACCGTCATTTGGAATACGGCAAACCCCGGCGTTTGCGCCGGAGTGGGGTTCGGGGGCGGCAAGCGCTCGGGTTTGAACAAGCGCAGCTCGACCAGATTGTTTTTGAGCAGCGAAACGACCGCCACCATCGTGCCTTGGCACGTCGAATCGACGTATGCAAAAAAGTCATGCTCGTGACCTTCCCCGAAGGTCAACGTGCTGAGCGCGTCGTGATCGAGCGCTGGGATGGCGCGCAGCGGTGCGTTTTGAAAGAGCGGCTGAGCGTTGGCGGAGCACAGGCCCGTCTTCGCGTCATTGCTGCGTAGAATGCCGGGCTCGCTGGTGAGCATGCTCGTATCCAAGGTCATCCCGAGCTCCAAGCTCGGTGGCTGATCCTCGGGTACGAACCCGGCTTGAAACACGCCGCCGATGATCGTGCCGCAGTATTCGTCCCCGGGCTTGGTGTCGAAGCTGTCCAGATTGTGACAGCCCAAAAAAACGAATGCCCCGAGGGCGCCGAACAGGCGAACGATTTGTGGGCGATGGGAGACGGGAATCATCGAAGGCGCTCGAGCAATGCCTGAGCTCGAGCTTTTACCCTGGGTTCCGGGTCGTTGTCATGGACCCCTTCGAGCACCCGCTTGGCCTGAGCGGGATCCACTGCGACCAGCGCGGGCAACGCGGCCTCACGCACGATCGCGAAGGCGTCCTTGCTGGCGCTCGCGCTGAGCGCAGCGACCACTTCCGGGTCGCGAGTATTTGCGGCGACGCGGCCGAGGGTTTCGGCCGCGCTCGCGCGCAGCGCCCAATCGGTTTCGCTCTTCAGTAGCGCGACTACGGCGCCTTTGGCTTCGGGCGTGCCCGAGTCGAGCGCGGACAACGCCGCTCGGCGAACGGAGGTGAGCTCGTCCCTGAGCGCTTCGGCGACGCTGGCTTTCGCGGCGGCTTCACGGCGATGAGCCAGGAAGCGTAGCGCGGAAAGCCGCACCTCCGGCGAGGGATGTCGAGCGAGCGCAACGAACGTGGGCACGAGCACCGTGCCCAGCTCGCGCGCCAAGTCGACGATGCGCTGCTGCTCGGCGGGCGTAAATTGAGCGTCCCCGGTGAGCGGCGCGAAGGGCAGCTTGCCCGGGTCGACGACCAGTAGGTCTGCGACGGTTCGCGCGCGCTCTGGCGATACCGCGGCGGCTCGCGTGAACGCGGCGGACAACACGCTCGACAACTTTTCTAGCGCGCCCAGCCGTTCAGCGCCGGAGTAGTCGCTCGGCCTCAAGCCGTCGAGCAACGCGCGGACGTTCACTGGGCCGTCGAGCGCGGGCAGTGGCTCTTTCGGTTTGTGGTACGCGCCGCTGGCCCACACGAGCCCAGCAAGACCTGCGGCT
>DATHOI010000983.1:0-3186 GCA_035485095.1 Polyangiaceae bacterium
CATAGGGGGAGTGCCGCTAAACGGCTACCTGAGCCCACTATCTTGCTTGCGGGCGGAGGCGGACGACCTCACGCAGCAGCCACTCGGTTCTTTCTCCTTTGGGGGCTGCCTCGTGGCGGCTCGCGTGCAGCGCTGCGCCACGACAGCGGGCCGTCGCGGCCGGCAGTCAGGTGCTGTTTGGGTCCGTTTTCACGCGCAGAGGCGAGAGCGCCTAGCCCTCGCTCTTCAGGCGCGCATAGGACTCGTTCCGGTCTCTGCGGATGTCGCGCAGCACCTTTTCTAGGGTCTCGACGCCTACCTCCAGCGTGGTTTCGAGATTGGCTTGGCCAATGCGCTGACGTAGGAAAAGAGGCTCTTTCTGGGGCAGCGGCGCCACACCGAGGGTCGCCAAATCGAAGAACGCGGTGCCCTCACGGCTATTGCCCCGCACGCGATCGAGCGCGCTCTGCCGCACCATCTGGATGGTCGGATCCGGGGTCCGGCGCAGGAACGGAATCAGGCGATCGGCGTCCTCGAGATCGGCGCGGGCATCCGGGTGAAACGCAGCCATCGCAAATGGGATCTCGCCGACCGCGTAGCGTGCCGCGTCCTGCTCGCGGAGCGTCCGCACGAAGCTCTCGAAGCCGAGGCGATCGAGCTCCAGGTCCGGATAGATGAAGAGCGCGATCTCGGTTTTTGGCTCGCCCACGAGGCGCGCCAGGTGCGCCAGTGATTGCGCTGGATCCGTCTGATTTTCAGCCAAAATCACGTGTTCGACGACTCGTCCGTCGCGCCGCGCGTAGGCCGCCCAGGGACACAAATCGAAGCCCTCGACGACCTCCAGCGCATAGCGGCGGTAGACCCTCAGCGCCTCGCGGCACAGTGCACTGTCGTCGGTCACGGTGTACGCACTCTACCCGAGATCGCGGCGCGGCGTGTTCGCTCTGGACGGTTCGCTCGGAGCTGTTCGGGAGCGCGTGAACGTGTCTCGCGTGACACGTTGCAGGGGCGCATGAGGCGCTGCGCGTCGCTGTGTGAGGCGTACGTGTGGCGTGCTCACGCTCGATCTTCTTGACGGCGTGGGCACATGGATTGCAAAGTGTGAGAAGTTGTCGCGTGCGAGTGCTCGCGCAACAGAAAAACAGAGGACGGTTAAATGGCCGCGAAGAAGAAGAAGGGCGCTAAGAAAGCAGCGCCTGCAGCAGCAGTAGCAGCGCCCAAGAAGGCGAAGAAGAAAGCCAAGAAGAAGGGCAAGAAGAAGGCGTCCAAGGCAGCGGCTCCCGAAGCCGCGCCGGCGCCCGCCAAGAAAGCGAAGAAGAAGCGCGCCAAGAAGAAGGCGTGAATTCTTCCGAGTGAGCACGGGCGCCACCGCCTTCGCTTCTGCGGTGTCGGTGGCGCTCGTCGCTCACTTGTTTTCTTTCTCGCCCCGCTTGGGTTGCCCCTTTTGGGCACAGGCTGCGGCCTTCGGCTAGGGTTCAGGGGCGGTCACTGAATCAGCGTGATTTACGGGGAAATCAGCCGAAATGCCGTCAGTCGACGGCTCGCGCCACGAAGCGCCGCACGACTCCTTCGAGCGGCTCGTCGTTCGTGATGCGTACATAGCTCGCTCGGTGCTTGCGCGCCCATGAGCGGAGCTCCTCGATCAGCCCCGCCAGGCGCGTGACGTAGGCGTCGATCGCCGTGGCATCCATGCTCAGCTCAATGGGGGCGCCGGTTTCGGCATCGACCAAGCTGACGTCGCCATCGTAGGTCGGCTCGAGCTCCTCCCGCGCGAAGACTTGCACGAGCGCCACTTGGTGCCCGGCGGCGCACGCGCGGCTCAAAGCCCCGGTGACCGGTCCAGGGTCGAGGAAGTCACTCAGGACGACCAACAGCCCCGGCCGTGCGCTCCGTTGCAAGGTCGTGTCGAGCGCGCGACCGAGATCGGCTGCACCGCTGGCCAACGGTTCCGAGAGGTCGCGCAGCAGGGCGGCCAAGGAGTCGCGACCACGGCGTGGCACACCTACACGCTCTAAGCCGCGACCCGCGTTCTGACCCGCGCGCTCGCGCGCGACGAGTACCTGCACGCGCTGACCACCGGCGAGACCCAGATAGCCGATAGCGGCAGCTACGCGCCGGGCGACCTCGATCTTCTGCGGCGCACCGAAGGCGAGCGACGCGGAGGCGTCGATCAAGAGTCGCAGCACGGCGTCCTCTTCGGCACGAAATAGCTTTAAAACAGGCTCGCCCGTGCGCGCGAACGCCGCCCAATCGACGCGCCGCAAGTCGTCTCCTGGAGCGTACGGACGGTGGTCCTGAAATTCCGCTGAGCCGCCGCGCCGACGTGCGGCATGTTCCCCGCCGGCCCCGCTTTGCACCGTGACCTGCAGCCGACGACGCAGCGCCTCGAGCTCGCGCACGAAGGCGGGATCGAGCAAGGCGCGTGGGTCGGCCATGGCTCAGCCGTTGGCGGGTGCCGCGTCTTGCTTCGAGTGGAGCGCGGCTTCCTCGTCGTCGAAGGCGCGCTGGAGCGCCGCCCGCGCTTCATACTCGGCGTGGTTGCGCTTTCGCACGCGCAGCCCGGCGGTAGCGAACAGCCCTGCGCCGATGAGCGCCCAGGCGGCCGCGCAGGCGCAGCCGGTGATGCTGATCAGCCCACGGTCCGGAGCTTCGCTGGCTAGCGCCTGCGCCATCGTTACGGCGAAGGTCGGTGACGGGCCGGCGATCAGCATGGCCCGGTCGTGCTCGCTGGTGACGAGCCCGGCGATTGCCATCGCGATCCACGGGCCCACGAACGCGACGAACAGCGCGACGACCAGGAGCAGGCGCGGCGTACCCGCGCTGTTGGCGCGCGCGCGCGCCCAAGCGTTGAACCCAGAAACGAACCCAAAGAAGGCCAGCGCGTAACCGTGGAACGCCAGGATTGCCAGGCGCTCGGCGGCGGTTTTCGCGCCGATTAGCCCCACTACCGCGTTCCCGGCCAAGCCCAGCACGGTGAGGGTGACGAGCAGCGTGGAGGCTCGCAAGATCCCCGGGCCCAGCCCGCGCAGGAGCGCAGAAGTGCGTCGGCGTTGCCAATGCGCCAGCACACGTGCCGACGGTCCGAGCGGCTCGCCCGCGAACAAGAATGCCCCGAAGCAGCCAAACGCCCAGATGAAAGCGGAGCCCGAGTACACCCAGTCCGTGCTGCCGACGGCAAACGTGACGATGCCCGTGGTCAGGCTGAAC
>DATHOI010000984.1:0-3039 GCA_035485095.1 Polyangiaceae bacterium
GCCGCACGCGCTCCGAGTAAGCCCCGTACACGCCGTGCCGCGTCGGCAAGTAGATCGCCTGTGGCGCGAGCTCATACGCGCGCTTGAGCGACATCCCCGACCTCACGCCGAACGCGCGCACCTCGTAGCTCGCGGCGGTCACTACGCCGCGCTGTCCAGGCAGCCCGCCGACCACGACGGGCTTGCCTAGGAGCTTTGGATTCAGCAGCCGCTCGACCGACACGAAAAACGTATCCAGGTCCAAACAACAGATGCGCGCGGCCGCGAGCGCCATCGCTGTATTATAGCTGAACTAATGCGCAGTATATTTAGTGAGCAAGATCAGCCATTTGGTTGTTGGTCGCCCGCTACGTCGCGGTCCGGCGCAGCCTTCGGCGGCGCGTTCGCGATGCCGATCAGCCTTCCGTCGGATAGAAGAATTCTTCGCGCACGATCTTGCCATTGTCGATGGTGAACAGCGCCGCCTCGTCCATTTGGAAGCGGCGACCACTCGGCTTGTTCGTCACGTCGTAGCTGAAGCGCACGATGAAGCGATTCCCGTGGGGCCACGGTCCTTCGACGGTTGCGCTGTGAACTTCATGGTTCTCCATCCATTGCTTGCCCTTGTCGGCCACGGCTTTGACGCCGCGCACCTCTGCTGGCGAGCCGGGCATGGCCGCCGCTTCGACGCTCACCACGTCGGGCGAGAACAACGTCTCGAGCATGACTTGGTTTTGATGAACTTTGCACAGCTCGACATACTTCTTGGCGATCTCGAATGGCGTCATGCGCACTCTCCCGTTGATGTGGAAACGTAGCCTGGAGGATTGAGTGCGACGCTGTCAACGGCGCACCCGTGAGACACAAATGAATCCTGACAGGAGCTGTCAGGATTGGCGGCGACGCGCCTCGGACAAGACCGAGTGGCCATGTTGCGAGAAATACGCGAAAAAACCGCGCTTCGGGTAGTTGGGCTCGTCGAGCCCATAGCGGGCTGGTTTGCTCGCGGGGCGGTAGGCCGTGCCAAACAGATGATCCCAAATGGCGAGCTTGGTGCCGTAGTTTCTGCCTGGCGCAGGTAGGTCGCGCGCGTGGTGCCAGCGATGCATCTCTGGTCCATTCAGGACGTACTGCAACGCGCCACTCCGCACGTTCAAATTCGAATGAATGTACATGCCCCACACGGCGTCTAGCGTGGCCTTCAGGATGGCGACCTGTGGCGCGGCTCCGAGCAGCAAGATGGGGGCAAACTCGATGCTCTGGTTGATGCAGATCTCGAGCACGTGTGAACGCGTCCCGGAAAGCCAGTCGACGTCGTCCACCGAGTGATGCGCTTCGTGAATGCGCCACAGCCATGACGACACATGCTGCGAGCGGTGAAACCAATAAATATAGAAATCGTGAGTGACGAAGAAGAACAGCAACTGTAGCGGGATGGGCCAACCAGCCACGAGTCGGAGTTTGGACCAGCCAGTCTGGTGGTCGATGAACGCGAGCAGCCCGCTGATCAATAAGCCGAGCACGTAGCTCTGTACGAGCCCGTACCCGAGCAAATCAGTGAAGAACCCCTCACGGAACAAGCGCTGTCGGGGCTCATAGGGGTAGCGTCGCTCGAGCAGGATGAACAGCAGCGCGCACGCCACGACGAAGATCGGGGAGATTACTGCCAGCGTCATCGGGCGCCCGAGCGCACGGCCCTCGGCACGCGTCGCAGCTTCTTCTGCACGGGGATTTCGCTGTCATACACGCGCTTGACGCCATCCCCGATGGCGCGCTCCACGTCGCGAATTTGCGACACGAGGCGTTCCAAGCTCGACAACTCGATGGACGCCGCGTGATCCGTGCCCCACATCTCGCGATCGAGCGTGATGTGGCGCTCGATGAAGGTTGCTCCGAGCGCAACCGCGGCCCAAGTTGGTGCAAGGCCACTCTCGTGCCCCGAGTAGCCAATCGGGCATGACGGAAACGTCTGTTTCAGCGTACGAATCATGCTCAGATTCAGCTCGTCGATGGGACAGGGGTAGGTCGAGGTCGAGTGCGCGATCAGCAGATCGCGTTGCCCGGTTGCGGTTACGGCTTCGGCAATCTCTTCCGAGGTCGACATGCCCGTCGAGATCATCAACGGGACGCCGGTCGCCTTCATGGCGCGGAGCAAGGATAGATCAGTGAGTGACGCCGACGCCGCCTTGTAGCAAGGGGGCGAGAAACGCTGCAAGAACTCGACGGACGGTTCGTCCCAGCACGAAGCGAACCACATGAGACCGAGCTCGGCGCACTGTTTCTCGATTTCCGCGTACTCCTTGGCGCCGAATTCGACGCGACGTTTGTAGTCGATGTAGCTGAGGCGCCCCCAAGGCGTATCGCGTTCGATGTCCCATTGATCGAGCGGGACGCACAGCTCCGGCGTGCGTTTCTGGAACTTCACGGCGTCGCACCCGGCGCGAGCTGCGCCCTCGATCAGACGCCGCGCGAGCTCCAGCGAACCGTTGTGATTGATGCCGATCTCGGCGACCACCAGCACTGGCTGCTCTTCGCCCACCAGTCTGCCGCGAACCGAGACGACCGGCCGAGCCGGTATGGACCAGGGCAACGAATCGAGCTTGTGATTCACACCGTGAGCGCCGTGGAGCGTCGTGCCGTTCCTAATCGAGTCAAACGAGTTCATCCGTCGTGCTCCTGAGTGTGCGAGTTGATGATGAGATCTGCGAACTGCCGGAAAGCCCCGTGGCCACCTGCCAGGGTGGCGTGAAAGTGGGTGTCTCGAAGAACTTCGGGCAAGGCGTCGCTCGGTGCGCCAGTGAGCCCTTGCTCTCCGACTAGACGGATGGCTTCGAGATCGTTGAGGTCGTCGCCGATGTATGCGACGTGAGCGAGCGAAATGCCGACCTGAGGCAGCCACCGACTCAAGAATTCAGCCTTGTCTTGCACGGCGATGTGCACGTGCATGATGCGCAGCTTGTGCGCCCGCTGAATC
This sequence comes from Polyangiaceae bacterium, assembly GCA_035485095.1. Taxonomy (GTDB): domain Bacteria; phylum Myxococcota_A; class Polyangia; order Polyangiales; family Polyangiaceae; genus PMG-095. The sequence continues at coordinate 2,954 of DATHOI010000984.1, forward strand.
ACGATGGCTGAGTCTTCGCGAGTGACGAACGCCGTCTCGATCCGCGATTGTCGCAAGCGCTCGACGCCCATGCCGTCACGCATGGA
>DATHOI010000985.1:0-2484 GCA_035485095.1 Polyangiaceae bacterium
CCCGCACGCGCAAATAGCCAAGCCGAGCAGTGACAGAGCGGTGAACGATCCCAAATTCCTCATGATGTACTCCCCATTCGTTGGGCATTCCGCGCTCCGCGCGCGAAGGCCGGCGTTTTTTACACCGTTCCCTAGACCGCACCAAGGGACGACGCCGTGCCGCGCTCGGGCTGGAATTTGGCCTCGTGGCCGAGGCGCTAGCCTCGCGCGGGAACAACAAACGCCCTACAAATCGAGCCTCTGGGGTTCTTGACAAAAACGATGTGCCAATGCATATCGAAGCCGTGAAGCTGTCGAACAAAGGCCGCTACGCTGTGCGCGCGCTGTTCGATATTGCCTTTTACAACGACGGCAAGCCGACCCAGGTCAAGGACATCGCGGAGCGCCAGCACATCCCGCCGCGCTTCCTCGAGCAGATCTTTCAGGACTTGAAACGCTCGGGCATCGTCGGCTCCAAGCGCGGGCCACAGGGCGGATACAGCTTGTCGCGCCGCCCCGCCGACATCCGTTTGGGCGACGTGGTGCGGGCGCTCGAAGGGCCGATCAGCCTCGGCGACCGCGAGCCCGGCCCAAGGCGAACCCAGCCGTCGAGCGACGCGCGGCGTGCCACCGAGATCGTGTTCAAAGACCTATCGACACGCGTCGAAGCCTGCTTCGACGAAGTCACGATCGCCGATATTTGCACACGCGCCGAAGATCAAGGTCTGAAACGCCCAGGGGCCCAGCGTTACGTCTATGTCATCTGAAGTATCCCTCCCTCCGCTCCCCGCTCACCCGCACATTTACGGCAGTGTGCTCGAGCTGATCGCCGACACACCGCTGGTCGAGATCCGCAGGCTCGGGCGTGAGGCGTCGCGCGCGCGCGTGTTCGGCAAGCTCGAGGCCCTGAACCCCGGTGGCTCGGTCAAGGACCGAATCTGCTTGGCGATGATTGAGCGCGCCGAGCTGGACGGAAAGCTCGAGCCAGGCGGCGTCGTCGTGGAGCCGACGAGCGGCAACACCGGCATTGGGCTGGCCTTGGTGTGTGCCCGGCGCGGCTACCGCTGCATCCTGACCATGCCGGCGAGCATGAGCCTCGAACGGCGCCAACTGCTGCAATCATTCGGCGCGGAGCTAATCCTGACGCCCGAAGAGCTACAGATGGAGGGTGCTATCGCCAAAGCCCGTGAGATCGCCGCGACCACACCGCTCTCGTTCATGCCTCAACAGTTCGAGAACGCGGCCAATCCGGATGCTCATTGTCGCGTGACCTCGCAAGAGATCATCCATGCACTGGCCGGCGAGCCCGTGCACGCCTTCGTGGCCGCCGTGGGCACGGGCGGCACCATCAGCGGCGTCGGTCGCGCGTTGCGTGAGCTCTACCCTGAATGCCGCATCATCGCCGTCGAGCCAGATTCATGCGCCACGATTTCGCGCGGTGAACGCGGTCCGACGAAAATACAGGGTATCGCCGCAGGCTTCGTGCCGAAAAACTATGACCCCAGCGTCGTGCATGAAGTGCGCACCGTGACGGACGCCGCCGCTTACCGGACCAAGGTTGACCTCGCCAAGCGCGAGGGGTTGCTTGCCGGCATCAGCTCGGGCGCGAACATCGCGGTGGCGCTCCAGGTGGCGCGTGAGCTCGGTGAAGGCAAGAACGTGGTCACAATGTTGTGTGACACAGGCGAACGCTATTTCAGTCTCGATGAGTACTTCAAGTCCTGAGCGCGACGCGCTCCAGCACAAGTCGGCGCTCGTCGTCGGCGTCGGCGGCTTGGGTTGCCCGGCGGCGCTCGCCTTGGCGCAAGCCGGCGTTGGACGCATCCTGCTCGCGGATGACGACCTCGTCGACATCACGAATCTGCATCGCCAAATTCTGTTCAGCGAGAGCGATGTCGGTCAGGACAAGCTCAGCGCAGCGGAGCGCGCGTTGTACCAATTCGGTGCGCGCCCGGGCAGCATCGAGCTCGTGCGCTCGCGGCTCCTGCCGGAGAATGCCCGCGAGCTCGTGCGCCAGGTGGACGTGGTGCTCGAGGGCGCCGACAACTTCGCGACCAAGTTCCTGTGCGCGGACGCTTGTTTTCTGGAGCGGAAACCCGTCGTTCACGGCGCGGCCGTGCGTTGGCGCGGCACGGTGCTGAGCGTCGCTGACTGCGGGGCGCCCTGCTACCGCTGCCTGTTCGAAGACCTGCCAGCGGGCGAGGCCGCGCCGAACTGCGCGGAGGCCGGCGTGCTTGGCCCCGTCGTCGGCTTCACCGGTGCGCTCATGGCCGACGGCGCGCTGTCCGTGCTGCTCGCGGACCGCGCCGTGTTCGGCACGGTCGTCAGCTATGACGGCAAGACCGACCGCGCTCGTTCCGTCGCCGTAGGCGCGCGCTCGGACTGCGCCCTGTGCGGCGCCGAGCGCGCCATCGTCGCGATCAACTATGCCCGCTACACAGCGCCGAGCTGTGCCGCCTGATGTACAGAAAACAAGGAGAATGACATGGCAACCGTGCGTATCCC
>DATHOI010000986.1:0-8793 GCA_035485095.1 Polyangiaceae bacterium
CGCGGTGCTCGAGCTGATGCGTAGTCTGAGCGCCGCGGCGAACGCCATCGCCAAAGGGGATCTTCGAGTCAGCGTAGTCGGCAAGGGAGAGCTACCCGACGCGTTCCGAGGCATGCTCAAGAATTTGCGCACGATGGTGCACCAGATCCGTGAAACATCGGTCGATTTGGCGAGCGCCGCGACCGAGATCTTCGCCGCTTCGCAGGAACAAGAAGCGGCCGCGGCGTCGCAATCGAGCGCGATGGTGGAGATCAGCCGCACCATGGACTCGTTGTCCGAATCTGCCGCGCATGTTTCGGACGCCGTGCAAGGCGTACTCGGCAATGCCGAGCGCACGCTGCAAAATACCGACGGCATGGTGCGTCGCATCGGCGAGCTGACGAGCCACGCAGGGCGCATCGGCGAAATTCTGGAAGTGATCCGTGACATCGCCGACCGCAGTGACTTATTGGCTCTCAACGGTTCGCTAGAGGCAAGTCACGCGGGCGAAGGCGGACGCGGTTTCGCGCTCGTAGCAGCCGAGATGCGGCGGCTCGCGGAGCGCGTGACCGCCTCGGTTCAAGACGTGAAAAAGCTGGTCTTCGACATTCGTGAGTCCGGCTCGTCCACGGTCATGGCCACGGAGGAGAGCCGCAAATTGGCGGAGGGCACCACCGACGCAGCGCGCCAGATCACCTTCGTCACTCAGCAACAGCGCAGCGGCACGGAACAAGTGTCGCAAAGCGTGAAGGGCATCGCTGATGTCGTATCGCAAGCAGTCAGCGCTACGTCACAGACGCGAACGTCGGCTCAGGGTTTGAAGACCCAAGCGGACCGGCTGTCGGAGCTCGTGCAACGCTTCGAGCTGGCGCTGGAGACCAGTTGACCCGAGAGCGCGAAGCACTCCTCGATCGGTTTCGCGCCGGGCTGAAGCGCCGCGTGCACACCGCGCGCGATCTGCTGACCGACCCGACGGACGACGCGGCGCTGCCGGGGCGCATGCAGCAGGCGCTCGGGGAAATTCATACGCTCAAGGGCGAATCGAGCATGCTGGGCCTGACAGGGCTCGCCAAGCTGGCGCACGCCGTCGAAGGCGTGCTTGGCGCGAGCGGTGCCGCAGAGCTGCCCGCGGCCGCGCGGGCGCTCGCGGCCATGCTCGACGCGCTCGACCTGCCGGGCGCGAGCGAAAGTGACGCGTTGCTCGAGTCGGCTCTCGGCGAGCTCACCCCCGGTACCGCAAACGCACGCGGCAGCCCAAAACCCGAGCTGAAGACAAGCCCCGAAAGCTCCCCCGAAACGACGTTCGCAGCCAGCGTCGGCGCGACCGACGCACGTCCAGCGCGCCCAGCACAGCGTTGGACACAGGTCGACGCGACGTTGATCGACGGGCTGTGCGAGTGCGTCGCGGAACTGTCGTCCACGTTCGGACAGCTCGAGGCGAGCGTCCATGAAAACGCCGCACGCGGTGGCGTCGACTCGGGGCGCGTGCTCGACGGTTTCGAGAAGTGCCGCGCACTGCTCGATTCCGCGACGTCGACGGCCTGGGTTCTGCGCTTGGTACCGATCGAGCCCATGCTGCGCGAGCTCGCGCAGCATGCCCGAACGATCGGCGCACGGCAGGGCAAGGAGCTCGATGTCCGGATTTTCGCCGATGGCGTCCAGCTCGAGCGCGACGTGGTCGACCAACTTTGGGACTCCCTACTGCATTTGGTGCAAAACGCCGTCGATCACGGCATCGAGAGCGCCAGCGAGCGCGGCGCAAAGCCGACTCTCGCGCGTTTGCTGCTGTCCGCGGAATCCGTCGGGCCGAGCGTGATCTTGCGAGTCGAAGACGACGGGCGCGGCATCGATCCGGAACGCGTGCGAAAGTCGGCGATCGAGCGCGGCGTGGCGGACGCCGAAACGCTGCGCGGCGCGAGCGACAAAGACATCTACGATCTGCTGTTCGAGCACGGCTTTTCCACGAAAGACGAGACCAGCGTCACTTCGGGTCGAGGCGTCGGGCTCGACGTGGTCAAGCGCCGCGTCGAATCCTTGGGCGGCAATGTCGAGCTCTCGACCGAGCTCGGACGCGGGACCCGCTTTTCTTTGTCGGTCCCATTCGCAATAACCAAAGAAAAACTACTGATCGTCGAGCTCGAGTCGGTACCGTACGGCCTACCGTCGCGCATCGTGCGCGCGGTGCTAGGCGCCGAATCTCTGCCTGCGCGGAACGCGGGAGATGTGGCGCGTCACAACGACGAAGCACTGCCGTTCCGCTCGCTGTCGTTGGCGCTCGGCTTGGGCACCGCGGAAAACGAGAGTTTTGGGCTGGTCCTCGAGCTGTCGGGGAAGCGCTGGGCGGTGGGTGTGGCGCGCGTGGTCGGCGAGCGCGAGCTGATTCGCCGACCTGCCGAGCCGCTGTTGGCGCGAACCGGCATCGGCGCGAGCGCGGTGCTCGAAGACGGCCGCGTGGTGCTGCTACCCGAGCTCAACTTCTTACAGCGCGCGCTCAGGGCTGCCAGCCCGGGTGCGCAGACCCCTGAATCGACGCAGCGCGACACGCGCAGCGACCGCGTGCTGGTCGTCGACGACTCGCCGGTCGTCCGCGACCTCGTGAGCGAGATTTTGTCCGACGCGGGGCTGACCGTCGAGACCGCCGAGGACGGCGCTGCGGCCTGGGAAATCATTCAGCGGCAAGAGCCCGACCTCTTGGTCAGTGACGTCGAGATGCCACGCATGACTGGCCTCGAGCTCTTGAGCCACGTGCGAACCCGCAGCCAACGCCTGCCCGTAGTGCTGCTGACCACGCGCGGCTCGCTCGAGGATCGCCGAAAGGCCACGACGCTCGGCGCCAACGCCTACCTCGTAAAGACGGATTTCCAAAGCGACAAATTGTTGGACGTAGTGCGGCGCTTCGTGCGCCTGCGCGTGTAGTCGATGACAGTTCGCGCTCTAGTCCTAGACGATTCGGCGATCTGCCGCATTCGACTGCGTGAGATCTTGGAAGCTGATCCAGACATCCGAGTGGTCGGCGAGGCGCCCAACGGCGATGATATTTTGCAGCGCATCGCTAGCTCCAAGCCCGATATTTTGCTCGTCGATCTGCAAATGCCCGGCACAGGCGGTCAAGAAACGATCGAACGGGTGATGGCGCACGCGCCCTTGCCCATTCTGATCGTGACGGGACAGCCGGAAGGCGTGCGCCGCTTGGCGGTGTTCGAGTCAGTGCGTCGCGGCGCGCTCGACCTAGCAGAGAAGCCGGCGCATGGCGACGAGCGGGCGCAGCAACGACTGCGTTTGCTGGTGCGCGAACTGTCGCGCGTGCGCGTGGTTCGACACGTGGCGGGTCGACTCGCTCGCCGCGACGGCGCGCCCGGCCTGCCGACACCCGTGCCGCCGCGGCCGGATGACGGTTCCGACAGTCCGCTCGTGATCGGCGTAGCAGCATCCGCAGGCGGACCGCGCCCACTCGTGAGCGTGCTTTCGGCATTCCCCGCTGGCTTCGACGCGGCGATCGCCGTCGTGCAGCACCTGCCGATCGGTTTCGTGCAAGCGTTCGCGGAATTCCTGCAAAGCCGCATCGCGCTCGAGGTCAAAATTGTCGACCGCCTGCAAGCGCTAGAAAAAGGCCGCGTTTATCTGGCTGGGAATGACCTGCACTTGATCGCGCTGAACGACAAACACTTCGCGCCCAGCGGCTCGCCGAGCGTCGACGGACACCGCCCCGCCGCGACCGTACTGTTCGAATCATTGGCGGCCCGTCTCGGCCCCCGCTCGTGCGGCGTCATCCTCAGCGGCATGGGCCGCGACGGCGTCACGGGCCTGTCCAAAATGCGTGCGCGCGGCGCGCTCACCTTGGCACAAGAGGAAGCCGGCTGCGCCGTCTTTGGTATGCCGAAGGCCGCCCTCGAGTCTGGCGCCGCGAGCGTCGCGCTCGACCCAGTGGGCATCGCCCGTGAGGTCACGACGTGGGTTTCCCTACAGCCCGAGCCGCGCAGGCGATGACCCCGACACCCCGCGCCCGACTCGACGCTCTGCTCGAGCTGTACACCGGCATCGAGGTCGCGCGCGGCGGTATCAGCGCCAATATCGATCAGTATCTGACTCGCCGCTTGCCCGAGCTCGGCATGACCGAGGTCGAGGACTATCTGAGCCGCCTCGGTCCCACCAGCGCAGAGCTCGAGCGGTTGCTCAACGCCATCACGGTCACGCACACCTGGTTCATGCGTGATCCCGGCCAGCTCGCAATCATCGAAGAGTTGCTGAAGGAGTCGCCATCTGCCGGCAAAATGCGGCGTATTTGGGTGCCCGGCTGCGCCACGGGTGAAGACGTCTATTCGATCGCCATGCTCGCCGAGCGCGCCGGCAAATCGGTAGACGTACTGGGCACCGATCTCAATTCTCTCGCGCTCCGCTACGCGGAACGAGGCTGCTACGGAGCTTGGTCGGTGCGCGACGTCCATCCGCGCGAGAACTATTTCACGAACGAGACGAGCCAGCAGTTCAGCGTGCATTCCCGGCTGCGGAAGAGCACGCGTTTCAGTCGCCACAATCTAGTCGATGCGCCGGAGCCTGGCCCCTGGGACGTGATCTTGTGTCGCAACGTGCTGATCTACCTGGCGCGTGACAAAGCCCGCACGGTATTCGAGCGACTGGCGGACGTTCTCGCACCGGAAGGGCATCTGATCCTCGGCGCGAGCGAGGTGGTGTTCGACGTGCCACCCGAGCTCGAGGCGCGCTACATCGCGGGTCGCTTGGCGTTCAAGCGCCTCGCCGCGCAGCGCCCAGGCGCGCCCCCTGTCGAGCGCAGGCGTGCTCCGTCGCTCATCCCGCGCGCGCCACGCGAGGCCTGGCACAGTCCCATGGCCGCCGTGCCCAGCTCTGCGGCGAGCATCGTTCCGAGCGCGCGTCCGGCGAACCCCAATAAGGGGCCGGAATATGCGCTGCTCGAGCGCGGGCACGCGCAGCTCGACGCTGGCGCTCTGGACGCCGCACTGCTCGACTACCGAGCGGCCATCGAGCTCGAGCCCGCTCATGCCGAGCCCCACTTGTACGCCGGGGTCGCGCTGTACTTGGCCGGAGAGCTCGATCAGGCCTTGCACGAGCTGCGCGCCGCGGCCTTCCTCGACTCGCAGCTTTGGCCCGCGTCGCTCTACCTCGCGCTGTGCCACGAGACACTGGGACACCTCGAGGAGGCGGTGCGCGAATATCGCCACGTGGTGCGCCTCGCCGCCGCAGAGCCCAAAACGCAGAGCGAACGACGGCACAGCGCGTGGCACGCAGACCTGCTCGAGCTAGCGCGTCGCCGTGCCCGTAGCGAGGCGCACTCAATCACCCTCGAGCGTTAGCGTCGGCGTTTCGAACGCGTAGCGCGCCGTCACACATGGCGAGGTTCGCCAGTAGACTACGGGCGACTTTCGCCAGTTGCGATTCTCGCCAGTTGCGGATTTCGCCGATCGACAATTACGACTCGTGGTCATTTGAAGGGTGCGCTGCAATCCTGTAGCGCTAGTCTTAGATTGGTGCGCAGATGCCCGTTGCAAGAAGCCGCGGGCGTAACAGCCTTGCTGCTCCTTGGCGCACGGTGACAGAGGGGTAGCGCATCCGTTTTCGTTCACTCGAGGACCGAGCAAGCAAACGTCGCTGATCAAGGACTACCAAATGAGAGATGGGGCGCTCAAAAAGAGTTCACTCGGGGGGTCGGTGGACTTCGACTCGCACTCCCGCTTGCGCGCGGCGCCGCGCTTGGCCGAGCTCGAAGAGGTAGTCGTCACGGGTATCGGCGTCGTCCTGCCCAATTGCGAGCGCCGCGAGGACCTTTGGCAACACTTGCGTGAGGGCCAGTCACAACTGCAAATCGAGCCGGATCCAGCGGATTGTGTGCCCTCGGCCATCGGTCGAGTGCGCGCGTTCGACTTCGAAAAATACCTACCCAACGTGCCGAAGCGCGTCTATCGCGGCTGGCACCGCGAGCAGCGCTTCTATGTCGCCTCGGTGGTGCAAGCGCTCGCTGACGCGCACTTCGACCTCAGCGCGGTAGACTCTCGGCGCGTCGGCCTATTCGACGGCACGTCGCGCGGCAACTTCGCCCATTGGTACGAGCTGATGACCGAGAAGCTGCGTGACGGCGCGCGCTTCAGCGTGCGTGATCTGAGCTCCGGCATGCCAGGGCAAGCCGTCGGCCTCGCCGCGGCCGTGCTGCAGACACAGGGACCGACCTATACGTTCAACGGCACCTGCGCCTCCGGCGTGATCGCCATTGGCAATGCATTCCGGGAATTGCAAGCCGGACGCATCGACGCGGCCGTCGGCACCGGTCATGACGCCGCGCTAGTAGCACCCCTATTTCAAATGTATCGGGACGGCAATTTGCTCAGCCGCGAGGCGGAGCGGCCAGAACGCGCCATCCGCCCCTACGCCGGCAGCTGCGCCAATGCGTTTGGTGAAGGCGCGGTCAGCATGGTGCTCGAGACACGCAAGCATGCGGAAGGGCGCGGCGCCAGTATCTTGGCTGAAATCGTCGGTTTTCGACACGGCAACGGCGGCGAGCACCCGACTGACGTGGACTTCACTGGCGAGCGCCCCGCTGCACTCATGGCCGACACTCTGGCTGAAGCCAACCTGACTGCGGCGCAGGTGGACTTCGTGCTCGGCCACGGTAACGGCGTGCCCGCCAGTGACATCTCGGAACTCAACTACATGAGGCGCGTGTTCGGTCGGCGCACGCAAGACGTGCCGCTGATCTCCACGAAACCGATCTACGGCCACACGCTGGGCGCATCGAGCGCGCTCAATGTGGCCGCTGCCGCGCTGATGCTCGAGCACGGCTACGTCATCCCAACCATCGGTCTGGACGAGAGCCGCGTCGTGCACGGTTTCAATCACCAAGCCAACCTCGGCGTCGAGAGGTCGCTCCGCTCTGGCTTGGTCGTCGCTTACGGCATCGGGGGTCAGAACGCAGTCTTGGTCTTGCGAAAGGCGGACGCTTGACAGACAACCTGAAGGCATCGTTGCCCGCCCGGCGCAGCGTCGCACACGGCTCCGAGATCCTGGCCACTTCATACGCGTTGCCCAGCCAGCGCGTCGACAACGACGAGTTCTTTCGCCGTTGCCAGTTCACGCCAACCTCCAGCAAAGCGGAGCTGGTCGCCGAAACCGCGATGAAACAGCGGTATTGGTGCGCCCCCGAGGAGAACACGCGCAGCCTGGCCGAGGCCGCGGTCGCCGCCCTCATGCGTGAAAACCCCGACCTGGCCGGAGAGGTCGACGTGGTCGTCGTGGCCTCGGGCACCACCATGACCATGGCGCACCCGTCCGACCCGCACAATCGCGCGTTTGCGGATCTAGCGCCGCTCTTGCTTCGTCAGCTCGGGCGCACCGACGCGCTCGGTCTCGACATCAAGGCCTGCTACTGCACCGGCTTCCTCCGCGGCATGCAAGTCGTGGACGGCCTCTTGGCGAACCCCAACTACCGCACGGCACTGCTGGTCGCGGTCGAACAAGGGAGTCGCTTTGCGACAGCAGCCAGCAACCGCAGCTCGTTTTGCTTCATCGTCGCTGACGGCGCGGGGGCCGTAGTATTTCGTCGTACCGAGCCGAGCTCGGTGAGCGGCATCATCGACTACTGCGGTTACTCCGCGGTGGACAAGCTCGACTGGGTCGGCATCGGGGCAGACGCAGCGTCGATCATCATGCTCGGCAGTCGCGCCGCCAGCGCCACTCTGGAGATGCTCGTGGAATGCGCCCACACGCTCCTGCACCGCAATGGCTTGACCGCTCGCGACGTGGATTTTCTGATCCCGATTCAAACCCACCGCGGGCTCCTCAGCGAGCTCACGCGCACGCTGGAATGGCCGGAAAATAAGCTGCTCTGGGCAGGTGACGAGCTCGGCTTTTCGGGCAGCGCGAGCATTCCGACGTGTCTCGCGCAAAACCGAGCCAACGGCAGGCTACGCAAAGGCCAGAGCGTGCTCTCCCTGGCCGTCGGCGCAGGCATGAACTGCGCAGGAGCGCTGTATTTCGCATGACGGAGCTTTTGTCCCTAGCCAAGGCCGTGTCTCGGTTCGTGCAACCGGGCATGCACCTGAACTTTGCCTCCACACCGAGTCGCTCGAACGCTGCGGTGCGTGAGGTGGCGCGCCAATTCCGGGGGCGCGATCCGCACTTCGAGCTCAGCGCCACCGGCTTTCACTCCACCTTGCACTTGCTCGGCCTGCTACGTCTCGGTCGCCGGTATATCGCCTGCTTCTTCGGAGACAACTACCCGACCCCACGCCCCAATCCATTGTACCGAGCCTTGCTCGCGGAGGGTGCTGAGCTCGAGCACTGGTCGCTCCTCAGCTACGTGTCTGCGTTGCGCGCTGGCGCGCTTGGCCAACGCTACGCTCTCACTCGCTCGCTTGCCGGCACCACGCTCGGGGCTCAACTTGCAGCCGCCGGCAAATTTTGGCAACAGCCCGACCCCGCTCAGCCCGGTGAAGCGCTCGGCATGGTGAGCGCGCTCGTGCCTGATTTGGTTTTTTTGCATGCCGTCGCAGCCGACACTGCGGGCAATGCACTGTTTTTTCCCCCCTATTCCGAGGGCTTTCACGGTGCGCTCGCCGCGCAGCAGGGCGTCATCATCAGCGTCGAACGCGTCCTTCCAGCCGATCGCCTGCGCGGCATGCCGCACCTCGTGCCGCTGCCCCCGAGCCGAGTGCTGGCCGTGTGCGAGTCACCCTTCGGCGCGCACCCACAACCTTTGCACTTCCCGAGCGAGCTCCTGCAGGTCTCGAGCTACCGGGACGACTTCGAGCACTACCAACTCTGGCGGCAGCTCAGTCTGGATCCAGC
>DATHOI010000987.1:0-4166 GCA_035485095.1 Polyangiaceae bacterium
GTTGCCGCGGCGTGAAATGCTCGGTCGAAGCTCATAGCGACCTCTACAAATCACATCCCCGTTTCGACAAAAAGGGGGGACTCACTTTCTCCAACAATCCCGATCGCTTACCCCGCTAACCGATCGGCATTGAGTTTAAACATCAGAAGCAAACAGCGGAGGTCACCGCGCGCGCAACGTGATGTTTAGCGACGAAGCTCACCGCGCCGCGCAACATGATGAAGGCCCGGCGGCGCGCAACGCTGTCAAGTGTGACAGAGCCTCACTGCCAGCGGAACGCGCGTACTGCGATCACGAAGCCAGCGAGAGTCCAGACACTCAGTACCGCAAGCTCGAATGGAATCGACGACAGCGCGCCTGCTTCGTTGTAGATGCAACGAAGCGCGTCATTGGCGGCGGTGAGCGGGAGCAAACGGATCGGCAACTTGAGCCAGTGAGGGAAACGCTCGTACGAGAAAAAAGAGCCTGAAAGGAGCCACATGGGCAGCTGTACGAAGTTCATCCAGCCACCCGCGGCTTCCGTGCTCGACAGCCGCGCTCCAATCAAAAATCCGATCGCCGCGAACGCCGACGCGCCCAGCCCAGCAGCCACCAGCAGCGCGAGGATGCTGCCCTGCACGTGGCTGTGAAACACGAGCCGGCCGAAGCCAATCAGCACAGCGAGCTCCAACACCAAGAACAACGAACGCGAGAAGAAGTACGACAGCAAAAAGTGGCTGCGGCGCATGGGCGTGACGGCGTAGCGCCGGAGCAACTTGCGCTTGCGCGCCTGCACGAGATTGTAGCCAATGCCCCACATACTGCTGCCCATCAGGTTCATACCGATCAGCCCGGGCAACAGAAAATCGACGTAACGCGAGCCCGCTTTGACGACGTGCTGCTCGTCGATCGCGATCGAGTCGCGTCGTCCCGCGGCGCGCTCGAGCACGTCGTCGGTCACGGCGCGGGCGAGCAACGCCTTTTCTTGCGCGGTGTCGAGCTCGAACACGAGCGGGCCGTGCGGGTCCGGCTGGTCGACGACCAAGTCGACTTTGGTGCGGGCGAGCGAGCGCTCGGCGTCGTTGCGGCTCTGCCGCTCCACATTGAGTCGCGGGCTGCTAGTGAGAGCGCGCGCAGTTTCGTCTGCAACCCGAGCGGTGACCACGATGCGCGGCGGCTCCGGCACCTTCGAGCGAAATGCCAGCCCGAGCCCAATCGCCATCAATAGCGGGAAACCAAAGACCCAGAACACATAGCCCGGCTCGCGCAGAAACTCGCGCACCCGCGCTTTGACGAGCTCTTCGAGCGGGTTTGGTGCGTCAGTGCGACTCATGGTGCGGCTCCCGCGCTGGCCTCGGATTCGGCGCCTTTCAGCACCCGACCGGTGAGGTGTAAAAACACGTCATCGAGCGTGGCCTGATGCGTGCTCAGCCCAATCGGCGTCACTCGTTGTCGCTCGAGCTCGCCGAGCACGGCGCTGAGCGAGCTCAAGCTGCGGTCGATGCGCAAACGATAGCCCTCGCCTTTGCGCGCAATGGTCTCCACGGCCGAGAGCGCCGAGACCGCGGCTTCATCGAGCGCCTGCTTGGTTTCGAACTCGACGAACTGAACCAAGCCGAGACCGTCGACGAGCGAGCGCGGCGTGCCGAGCGCGATGATTTGTCCCTGATCCATAATCGCGATGCGATCGCAGAGCACGGCGGCCTCCTCCATGTAGTGCGTGGTGATGAGCACGCTGCGACCGCGCTGCTGAAAGCTCCGCACGCTGCCCCACAGCGCCTGGCGCGCGCGCGGGTCGAGGCCGGTCGTCGGTTCGTCGAGGAAAAGCAGCTCCGGATCACCGGCCAGCGCGGTGCCCAGGGCCACGCGCTGCTTCTGCCCGCCCGAAAGCTTCTGATAGTACTGCTTTCGTTCGGCTTCGAGATCGAGCTCGCGCATCAGCTCCGCCACGCTCGGCCCTTGCCGATAAAACGAGCGAAAGAGCCGCAGCACCTCCTCCACCGTCAGCCGGTCAGCGAGGTGTGTGTCCTGCAGCTGCACACCGATGCGCTCTTGCAGCTCGCGTTTGCGGCCATTGCTCCAGCGCACTCCGAACAGCTCGACCGAGCCGGAGTCAGGCTCGGTCAAGCCCTCGAGCATTTCGACCGTGGTGGTCTTGCCCGCGCCGTTCGGACCGAGTAGCCCAAAGCACTCGCCCACGTCGACCGTGAGCTCGATGCCCGCGACGGCGAGCTTTTCCCCATAACGCTTGACGAGTGATTGGCAATGGATGGCCGGCGCCGACATGCCCGCGCAGCCTACAACACCCCCCTCCCCGAGAAATCAGATACTGTTTTGCCGGCCGTTCACTTCGGAATCTCGTCGCTTGGGACGGGCGGGATCATCAGCGCGGGCAACTTGATCGGGTCCCAGGCGGGCGTGAGGTTACTGTATTGAAGCCCGCTGCTGCTCGTGCCGTCCGCGCCCGGCGTGCGGTTTTGATTCCAGATGTACACCGCCGGGTACGTGGTGACAGCTCCCGTCGTGTTGTCGACGACGACTGCCGCCAAGTACAGCTGCGACGACTGATTGAGCCCTTGGAACGACGACAGCGGGTTCGGAGGCAAGCTGAACTGAGCCGAGAATTCATCGGCGTACTTGCGCGCGGACGAGAAGACCAAGAAATAGTAGGTCTTCCCGCCAGCGGAAAACACGTCGGGCGACCACTTGGGCCAGCTGTTGATCAGACCCATCGCGACGTTGTCACCGCCACAACTGTCCGGATCATTGGCGGCGAGCGGCGTCGCAGTGCCGCCGGCGGCCGGAATCACCATCACCTTGCCGAAGCGATTGTAATAGGGCCCGTCCGGCGACGTCGCGCCCGGCTTCGGCGCCTGCGTGAACGCGATCAGACTGTCATCGCCGGAAAACGACGGGTAGTACTCGAGCAAGCTCGGGTCCGACGCGCCCGGCAACGGCTGAGACGTGCCGCCCGCGTGGTTGTTGTACGGGACGACGCGAATGTCGGCCGTGGTGGCCTGCGCGTCGGGGTGACCATCCGGCGAAAAGTCAGTGGTCGTATACACGATCTTGTCACCCTTGTGGCTTAGGTTCGGGGACACCTCACTGACGCCCGTGTCACCCGTTGCGATCAAACCCCAGGCCGTACCTTCCGCCGCGGTAGCCTCCATATTGCGCATCGTGATCGGCGTGCCGTACGTCGGCGTGTTGGTCACCGCGACGTCGATGGCCGCGGTCGACTCCATGTCGATCCACATCAGCTGATGCCATTTGACCTTGTCGTCGTTGTTCGGGTTCGACGAATCGTAACTGGGCAACCCTTGCCAGGGCAGCGTGCGCGCCGTGCCCGACTTGAAGGTCGTGCCATAGCTCGAGATCAAAATGCGATCACCCGCAGCCCAATGGGCCGGCGACATCGTCTGCGTGCCCATCCACGGAAACTTCATGATCGATTGCGCACCAACGCCAACATTGGCCGGAATCGCGCCGACGCTGCCGCTGCTGAGCGACGCCGCCGCCTTCGACCACGGCCAGTCGTCGGTGAACACCACGCCTGTGCCGTCCGGGATGGTCGCGTGACAGCCGATGCAACGCACTTCCCCATCAGTGAAGCCGGCCAGAGGCGTCGTGTCGTAGTAGCCGCGTAGCACCGAGCCGTCTTCGCCGATTTCGCCAGTCCACTTCACGTCTGGCAATGTGAGCGAGTTGGCGACGCCTTCATCACCCACGGCAAAACCCAGCAGTTTGCTGGACTCGGGCGTCACGGTCGCAGAGTTCACGGTCCAGAACACCATGCTGCCCGTGGCCACCACCGGCGCGATGTTGAAATCACCCTGAACGCCGACCGGCGTCCCCGGTGACGCCGAGTTGATGCCACGAATGGTCACGGTCAACGGTTGACCGGCGGCGTTGTTGGCGAGCCCAGCGCCCGACGCCGGGCTCGTCGCCGTGGTCGTGCCAGTCCAAATCTCTTTCGGCAAATACCAAGACGGCGCGACGCCCCCCGTACCCAACTGGTACGAGGTGTAGGCGACGAGGTCGTTCTTCTCCGCAGCGGAATGAATGCGAATTTCGAGGGTGTCGATGCCTGTCGGCGCCACCACGCGAAAGCGCGGCCGCACCCAATTGGCCGGTAACATCGCGCCCGGCGTGCTGCCCGACGAGAGCTGCGGCTCCAGCGCGCACAG
>DATHOI010000988.1:0-4502 GCA_035485095.1 Polyangiaceae bacterium
CTCGCGGAGGGCTGGGAGCTGGCCAGAGAACTCGGTCGCGTTCGGACAACGGAAATGCCACAGCGCGTTACGGTCCGGCCGCTCGTCGAAGCAGAGCACCTCTTTCACTCCGCCGTTGCAGTTGGTCGCCACCACCAGCACTTGACCGGGAAGCGTCTCGGCACGCGGTACTCGCATCAAGACATCGTGGTGGAATTCACCTTGCTGCCAGTGATCCAAGAGCTCATACGGCCCAACGTTGGCTCGCAACTCCTCCAACAGACTACCAAGGACCAGCATGTCGGCGAGCTGCTGCACGAGGCTCATGTCGTACAGAAATGTGTCACACGCGCTGCGCGTGCGCAATCATCGGCCATTTAGCGGTGACGCGGGCTTGTCGAATACGGCTCGAAGTGTGATCCGCTTTGCGAGATCCGATGGTCTCCACCCGGACATCGTGGAAGTGTGAAATGCAATATGAAGAACCATGGTTCTGGCTCGCGTCGGGGCACGGGCTTGGCACGCGTTCTGTCTGCCAAGCAGGTCGGTTGGAGCGCGCTCTTGGCGTTTGGAGTTTGCTGGGCAGCGCTTTTGACGCAAGGTTGTGGGTCTTCCAGCACGAATTCCGGCTCGCCCACTAGCGGAGGCGCAAGCGCCGCGGGCACTAGCGCGGGCGGCGCCGTTTCGAGCGCAGGCGCCGGCGGCTCCACGAGCTCGAGCGGAGCGAGCGGCGCGGCGCAAGGTGGCAGCGGCGGCGAGGCAGCAACTGCCGGCAGCGGCGGCATGAGCGTGCAGTCGGGCACACGCATCGACACGATCTTGAACGCGGGCTGGACGTTTCAGAAGTCGGACGTGACCGGCGCTGAAGTCGTCGGTTTCGACGACAGCACTTGGACGAAGCTCGATTTGCCCCACACCTGGAACGCATTGGACGGTCAAGACGGGCCGTCCACGCCGTACTACCGCGGCATCGGCTGGTATCGACATCACTACACGGTACCGAGCTCGCTGATGGGCCAGCGCCTGTACTTGCAGTTCGACGGCTCGAACATCATCAGCGACGTGTACGTGAACGGAAAGCTTGCCGGATCGCACTCGGGCGGCTTTGCTGCGTTCCGCTTCGACGTGACCGATCTCGTGACGCTCGGCGCCGACAACGTGATCGCGGTCAGGGTCAACAACGCCGCCGGCGTCGACGCGAACAGCGTCGTCATCCCGACTAGCCCGACCGCCAATGTGCCGCCGCTGAACGCAGATTTCACGTTCTTTGGTGGGCTGTATCGCAGCGTGCACTTTTTGAGCACGCCACCCCTCGCGATAAGCCCCATGGATTTCGCGTCGGCCGGTGTGTACGTGAAGCAAACGAATGTCAGCGCCGCCTCTGCGGATCTGACAATCACCGTCAAGCTTTCGAACGCGGGCGCCGCCGGGGCAATGGCCAATCTCAAGGCGACGGTTCTAGACGCGAACAACGCGGAAGTGTTGTCGCTGATGATCAATCAGACGGTGCCAGCCAACGGGGCCGCAGACGCGGTCGGCACAGGCACGTTGCCGAACCCGCATTTGTGGAACGGCATCCCGGACCCGTACCTGTACTCCGTGCGCGTGGATTTGCTGGCTGGCAGCGCCGTTTCGGATTCCGTTACGGTCCCGCTCGGTCTGCGTTCGTTCAGTTTGGATCCGAACGCGGGCTTCACGCTCAATGGCAAGTACCTCGACTTGCACGGCATCGATAAGCATCAAGACCACAAGGACAAGGGCTGGGCGATCGCCGACAGCGACACGGACGCGGACTTTGCCATCATCAAAGAGCTCGGTGCGACCGTGATTCGGCTCGCACACTACGAGCACGCGCAACACACTTATGACGTGACCGACGCCAGCGGAATCGTCGTCTGGGCCGAGACCCCGGTCGTGGATATGATCAACGATACCCCGGAATTTTCGGCAAATGCGGAGCAACAACTCACCGAATTGATTCGCCAGAACTACAATCACCCGTCGATCGTGTTTTGGAGCGTGGGCAATGAAACACTGCTCAAACCTGGCCCGAGCCCCGACACCTTGATCAGTCATTTGGCGGACGTGGTCGCCACGGAAGATTCAACGCGCATCGCAGCCTATGCTGCCAACGCGGGTGACACTTACAACCCAGTGAACTGGCACGGCACCGCCCACGGCTTCAATGAATACCAAGGCTGGTACGGCGGCAAAGTCGCAGATTTTGCGACTTGGGCAGACCAGACACACACGGCACGCCCAACCGGCTGCATCGGCCTGACCGAATACGGCGCGGGCGCGAGCATCACGCAGCACGCCGCGAACCCGGCGGCGCAGGACCTCGGCGCCGACCACACGAGCTCCGCACACACGGAGGAGTACCAGGCCTACTACCACGAGGGTTATTGGTCTGCGCTCTCCACGCGGCCCTTCATTTGGGGCAAATTCGTGTGGAATGGGTTCGACTTCGCGAGTGACACGCGGAACGAGGGCACGACGCCCGGCTTGAACGACAAGGGGCTCGTCACCTTCGACCGACAGACGAAGAAGGACGCGTTCTACTGGTACAAGGCCAATTGGTCGACGGATCCGTTCGTGTACATCACGAGCCGACGTTTCACGACGCTGCCCAAGAGCAGCACGAGCATTCGCGTCTACTCCAACGCCGCGATGGTCGACGTGACGCTCAACGGCACTTCCCTGGGACCGAAGACCGCAACCAACCACATCTTCGAGTGGGACAACGTGACTTGGGCTACGGGCGCCAATGCCGTCGTTGCCAGCGCGGGCACGCAGACCGACACGGTGACTTGGACGAACTGAGGCGCCAGTGCGCGGTCAGGGCAACGGTTTGAAACGCATGGCGGACCAATCGTCGTCTAGCGCGACGAGGGATACGCCGTCGAAGCCGTGCTTTTCCATCAGGGCGTGCAAGCTGTCTCGATTGATGTCGGCTTGGTACTTCTTGGATGAGCCTTTGGGGTAGG
Source organism: Polyangiaceae bacterium (assembly GCA_035485095.1). Taxonomy (GTDB): domain Bacteria; phylum Myxococcota_A; class Polyangia; order Polyangiales; family Polyangiaceae; genus PMG-095. The sequence continues at coordinate 2,967 of DATHOI010000988.1, forward strand.
CGATCCAGAGTAGTGAGGCCTGGTCGAGCAGTGACTTTTTCAGGACCTTGGCGTGTGCCGCTGCTTCGGTCTGCGATTTTGCAAAAGCCAGCACGAAGCCGTAGGCGCCCTTCGGCGTGCTGTGCACTGGCACTTCGAAAGCGTCGCGCGTCGATTTGAACTCGGCGGGCGCTTTCAAGAGCAGCACCGGACTTTGCCCTTTGAATTGCAGCTTCTTCAGGACGGGGTTCATCGCTTTCGCGACGTTGTCGCACGAAAACCGGAATCCGCGCAAAATACATCGGGATTGACGATGTATTTGGCGAGACGTATTCGATCCTCGTGCCCGCCGCCAACGCCGTTGCTGCTGCTGCCGCCGAGTTTGCCGAGCTCTTCCCGGCAACGTATCTGCGCTTTCACGTACGCCGAGCCAAACGCAGCGAGCTGACGGCTCAATCACGCGGCGTGCTGGCGCACCTCGAGCTGTCCGGTCCGCTCACCGTGACGGAGGCCGCGCGCCACATGAATCGCGCACAGTCCGTAATGAGCGAGCTTTTGGCGACGCTCGAGAGGAAGCAGTGGGTGATGCGCTTCCCCGACGCGCGCGATCGCCGGCGCACGCTGGTCTGGCTGACCGAAGCTGGACAAGAGCGCTTGGTCGCGGACCGCCGAGTGCTCGACACGGAGCGGTTGGTGTCTGCGCTATCTGTCATGACCGCGAGCGAGCGGAGACAATTGCTCGCTGGGATGCGCGCGTTGAATCGTTCTGTCGATTCTCTCAACAAGACAAGAAAGGAAAAATAGCCATGCACGAGCATCATTGTGAGAGCTGCGGGATGCCCATCGAGAGCGGCCCATATTGCCAATACTGCCTCGATGAACAGGGCAAATTGCAGGCGTTCGACGAACGTTTCGAGCGAATGGTGCAATGGCAACTACGCCAGAAGCCGAAGCTTGCACGCGCGCAAGCGGAGCGTGAAACGCTCGAGTACATGGCCAAGATGCCCGCGTGGCGTGACCACCCGCGAGTCGCCGCCCGTTAAATCGAGTAAGCATATAGGCAAAGGAATTTCCCGATGAGCGACGAACCCAGAGTGTCTACGGTCCTTACAGCCGGCAATGTCGCCGTGGTTACCGGCGCGGCGAGTGGCATTGGCCTCGCCGCAGCCTGCCGCTTTGCGGAGTTGGGGATGAGGGTCGTGCTGGCCGATCTCAGCGGAGCTGCTCTCGACGCGGGCTTCGAACGAGTCTCGTCGCTCAGTCCGAACGGCGCTCGCGATGTGCTCGCGGTCGCGACCGACGTCGCTCGCTATGAAGAGTTGGAGCGCCTGCGCGAGGCGGCAACGGAGAGCTTTGGCGCCGTCTCCTTGCTGATGAACAACGCCGGGGTGGGCGATAACCCTGGCCTGCCGTGGGAAAAACGCGACGCCTGGCGCAGGCTGCTCGACGTGAATTTGTGGGGCATCGTACATGGCGTCGAAGCGTTTTTGCCTGGCATGCTGGCAGCGGGTAAGTCCGGGTTGGTCATCAATACCGGCTCCAAGCAGGGCATCACGA
>DATHOI010000989.1:0-7642 GCA_035485095.1 Polyangiaceae bacterium
GCCAGCTCCGATCGCCGAGGCGAGCTTCAAGCAAATGAACAGCGCATTCGCGTTCCATGCGGTAATCAAGCCGGCTACGCCGACTGGCTCGAGAGTCACCGTCGTCTTGCCCCAGCCCCATGTAAGCGGCAGCTCTTGCAGCGCTTTCTCTGCTGCAAGGAAAGCGTTGGCACCGGATTGTACGATGGGCGCGGCGAATTGAACAACGCCGCCATACTCCTCGACCATCATCGCCGTGAGGTCTTCAGCGCGCGCTACGACTGCCTTGTGCACCCGGCGAAGAAGGTCTGCCCGCTCCTGCTTCGTGGATCGGCCGAACGTTGCGAACGCGCGCTTGGCTGCGGCGATTGCGCGTCGGGTGTCCTCTTCATCCCCCAGCGTCACGCGTGCGATCGTCTTGCCGTTGGTCGGGTTGACGATATCCATCACCTCGCGACCATGGGATTCGACGAACGTCCCATCGATATAGTGCTTTGTGAGCGTCTTCATCATACCTCCCTTTCAGTCAGCTGGTGACTGACGCGAATTTCATGCCCTCGACAGCATTTCGTCAGCCGACCACGCTCACCATATTCAGGGCGATCTCGACCGCGGCTCCCGGACTCTGACGGGGTAGAAGCCCCCCGCGGATGGCGATATATGTCCGCGTCGTCCAAAGCGAACCCGCGTCCGACCGGGTCGGGATCGAGGACGAGTGCCGTCATGCCGCGAACCATGCACTTGTCGCAGGGGTGTCGGTCGTCAAGTGTTGTCAAGAACGGCCCGACGCGGGGCGGCCGCCGCAAACATTCGCTAGATTGGGCTCATGCCCAGCGTCACGCGCGTCGAGAAGGCCCCTGGCGAGGTCGTCACCTTCGGGCCTTTCCGACTGTTTCCCACGGCGAGGCTCCTCGAGCGCGATAACAGGCCCGCGGAGATCGGCGGACGCGCACTCGACGTGCTGATCGAGCTCGTGAAGCGGGCTGGCCGGGTTGTGAGCAAAGCCGAGCTGCTGTCGGCGATTTGGGCCGACACGACTGTCGTGGAGGGTGTTCTTCGTACGCACGTGTACGGCCTACGCAAGGCTCTCGGCGACGGCGTGGCCGGGGCGCGCTACGTGACGTCCGTCGCGGGCCGTGGCTATTGTTTCGTCGCTCCCGTCGTCCGAAGCGTAGCGGAGTCAACGACTCCTGCCTCGTCGAGCACCCGGAAGGTCCCACACGGATTGCCAATGCGCCTCGCGCGGATGGCAGGGCGTGACGACGACGTCAGGATACTGTCCTCGCAGCTCGCGGAGCACCGATTCGTCACTGTCCTCGGGGCCGCAGGCATCGGCAAGACGACCCTTGCGGTCGCCGTCGGACACGCTTTGCTCGATGACTTTGGGGGTGCCGTCCGCTTCATCGAACTGGGGTCATTGACGGATCCGGGCCTCCTCGCCGCCACAGTCGCCTCGATGCTCGAAGTGCCGATTCAGGCGGACGACGCCTTGGAGAGCTTGCGAGCCTTCTTGCACGACAAACGCATCCTTCTCGTGCTCGACAACTGCGAGCACGTCATCGATGCGGCGGCGAGGCTCACGGAGCTGCTCTTCTCGCACGCGCCGAATGCCTACCTGCTTACCACCAGCCGAGAGGCTCTTCGCGTGGAGGGCGAGCACGTTTACCGCCTGGTTCCGCTGGAGACGCCAGGAGAGCCTCTCCGCACGGACGCCGATGCCGTGGTGACATTCCCCGCAGTTCAGGTCTTTCTCGAGCGCGCGGCTGCAAGCGGCTGGTCCGGCGAACTGACCGACGAGGACGCCCGGGTCGTGGCGGAAACATGCAGCCGCCTCGACGGGGTCCCCTTGGCGCTCGAGCTCGCCGCGAGCTTCGTCGGCCAGTACGGCCTCCGAGGCGTAGCGGCGCTGCTGGACGATCGCCTCCGTCTCCTTTGGCAGCGCGGCCGCCGGACGGCGCCTCCTCGCCAGCAGACGATCCATGCACTCATCGCGTGGAGCTACGACCGCCTGCCGGAACCCAAGCGCGTCGTTTTGCGTCGCTTGTCCGTGTTGGCCGGCGCGTTCGCATTCGACACAGCCAAAGCCGTGGCGCTCGCGGAGGGCGACTCCGTCGAGTCGCTTCTCGAGGTCATGAACGAACTCGTCGCCAAGTCTCTATTGTCGTTCAGCGTAGAGGACGGCGCCGTCGTGTACCGGCTGCTCGAGACGACGCGGGTCTACGGGCTCGAGCGGCTCGCGGAGAGCGGCGAGCTCGAGCACGTGAGCTTCCGACATGCTCAGTTCTTCGCTGAACTCCTGGAACGCACGCCCGAAGCAACGGGACGCGGATCATCGAGCCGGCAGGCATCCGCACTCGCCAATGTGCGCGCGGCGCTTGAATGGAGCTTTTCGTCACCGCGGCAGCTTGCAGTGAGCGTCCGGTTGACGGCGGCTGTGACGCCCACGCTACTGGACCTGGGTTTCGTGAGCGAATGTCACCGCTGGTGCAGTCAGGCACTCGGCATACTGCGGGAAGCCGACGCCAGCGCGTTGGTCGAACTGCGCGTCCAGGAGGGCTTCGCCCTGTCCGCCATATGGGCCGGGTCCAACCGCGGCGTACGCCCTGCGCTCGACCGGGCGCTCGCACTCGCTGCTGAGCTCGGCGAGGGGGACGACCAAGTGCGCCTACTCGAGCACCTCAACTTTCTATTGCAGCGCACCGGCAACCTGAAAGAAGCCTTGGAGGTGGCCGAGCAAAGCGTCGCCGCAGCCCGGACAGCTACGACAACGGCGGCATGCACTGCGGAGTGGATGCTTGCTCGCTCGCACTACATGAGCGGAAATCAGATCCTTGCGCTAGAGCACTGCGAAGCAGGGTTGCGTCTAGCAGAAGCCTCGGGCGAGCCTTCCGCGAGCATCCTGGGCCATTCGGTCGCCCTATTGTGTTTGGCCCGTGTGCTATGGCTGCGTGGTCGAGTCGAGCGCGCACTTGCGCTGGCGCGCGAGCTCGTTCACGAGAGCAATAAGCAGCAGCATCCGGTCCACCGCTGCATTCGGCTAGTGCATTGTGCTCCGATCGTCGCCTGGCACGGCGAGTGGGAAGAGGTGCAGAAGCTAGTCGACCAGCTCATCGAATTGAGTGAGCGACATTCGCTGAGATCGTATCGAACTTTCGCAACCGCAATACAGGGTAAGCTCTTGGTCGACCGCGGGCAGCCAGAAGAGGGCAGCAAGCTTCTGAAAGCTGCCGCATCCGCGCTCAACGCCGCGCAAACAACCTCCCTCGATACCTTCTTCGCATGTGGGCTCGGAGAGGGCCTAGCCGCAACGGGCGCCGTGGATGAAGCGCTAGTCACCGTAAGTGCGGGAATTGAGCTGGCTCAACGTCGCGGAGGCACGTGGGATCTTCCCGAGCTGCTGCGCCTGAAGGCGGTATTCTTGGCCTCGCAACCCACCGCAAGTGCGCAAGAAGTCGACGAGCTCTTGTGCACGGCCATCGAGCTCGCGCAGCGTCAAGGCGCGCTCACGTGGGAACTGCGCGCAACGACGACGCTCTTCCGCCAGCGATTGAGGCGTCCTGGAACCACCAAGATGGTGGGCGACCTTCGGGCGGTCTACGCCAAGTTCACTGAGGGTATGCAGGCGCCCGACCTTCAGACGGCACGTCGGCTTCTCGAAGGTCGCGACCCGAGGTCCGCGGCACACAACTAAGCACGGGCTTCTCTAGGCGGAATTCTGCGAAATCTCCCAGGCACAAGCATCGGATCGCGCCAAACGCCCATCGCATCACGCCAATCTGGAGCGAGGGCGTCGCGTGCGCACGTGGCCCGGCCATCTTTTGGCGCGATTCGATGTTCGAATTCGGGGCCAGAGGTACTTCCATTCGCATCGATGTCGATCGAGCAAGGAACTCACGACGATCACGGCGCAGGTGAGTTCGCCGGCTTCGGCCCGTTCCGCTTGTTTCCAACCGCGCGGCGGCTCGAACGCGATGGGCTCATGGTTGAACTCGGCGGGCGCGCGCTCGATATTCTGATCGAGCTCGTGAGACAGGAAGGCAGGGTGATCGGTAAGACCGAGCTCATGCTGACCATCTGGGGGAACACCACGGTCGTGGAGGGTGTTGTTCGGACTCACGTCTGCAGCCTGCGCAAGGCGTTGGGCGACGGCGTGAGCGGCGCCCGCTACATCACGTCCGTCGCAGGGCGCGGCTACTGCTTCGTCGCTCCTGTGGTTCGAGGCGCGATCGACTGGACGGCACCACCGGGCAAGAGTGGCATCCAGATCTCCCGGACGGTCCGAAAGGTTGGCTTGCCGCCGCCCCTCGCGCGAATGGCGGGGCGCCAGGAGAACGTCCGCGCGATCTCCGCCCAACTGTTGGAGCACCGATTCGTCAGCATCGTCGGCGCCGCCGGTATCGGTAAGACAACCATCGCGGTGTCCATCGTGCATACATTGCTCGACCACTTTGAAGGTGCAGTCTATTTTATCGAGCTCGGGTCGATGACGGATCCCACGCTCGTAGTCGCGACGGTGGCCTCGACCCTTGGGATCCCGGTGCATACGAAAGAGACGCTCCTAAACATGCAAGCGTTCTTGCAGGACAAGCGCGTCCTTCTCGTGCTGGACAACTGCGAGCACGTCGCCAACGAAGCCGCGAGACTCGCTGAGCACCTCTTCGTCCATGCCGCTGGCGTGCACTTGCTGACGACTAGCCGGGAGGCGCTCCGTGTGGAAGGCGAGCGAGTTCACCGTTTAGGTCCACTAGCGACACCTGCTGATCACGCAGGCATTAGCCCCGACGCGGTTCAAACCTTCCCCGCCGTTCAGGTATTTCTCGAGCGCGGAGCGGCGAGCGGTTGGTCCGGTGAGCTCACCGACGAAAATGCCCCGATCGTCGCGCAAATCTGCCGGCGTCTCGACGGAGTGGCTCTTGCGCTCGAGCTTACGGCAAGCTTCCTCGGCGAGTGTGGTCTGAAAGGCACCGCGGCGATGCTCGACGATCGATTGCGATTGCTGTGGCAGCACGGTCGCCGAACGGCACATCCACGACAGCAGACGCTTCACGCACTCATTTCGTGGAGCTACGACCGATTGCTCGAGCGCGAGCGTATGGTCCTGCGACGCTTGTCCATCTTCGTCGGTACATTCTCGATCGACGCTGCGGAGACGGTCGTTCCCGACGCTGGTGACAGTGGCGCGTCCCTGCTCGAAATCCTGAACGATCTGGTCAGCAAGTCGCTCTTGTCGTCCGCCGTCGAAGACGGTTCAATCGTGTATCGCCTGCTAGAGACGACACGCGTTTACGCACTCGAACGGCTCGCCGAAGGCACTGAATTCGAGCAAGTGAGCTTCCGTCACGCATCGTTCTTCGCCGAGCGCTTGGAGCAAGCTGGCGCGGAAGAGGGGGCGGACTCGCACTCCCGTCAAGCCGTGAGTCTCGGCAATGTGCGCGCCGCGCTCGAGTGGAGCTTCTCGCAAAGCTCCGGGCATCCGATCGGCGCCCGGTTGGCTGGGGCAGCAGCGCCGATGCTGCTTGCCCTAGGGCTCGTGACCGAGTGCCATCAGTGGTGCCGTCGCGCGCTCGATGGAATTGGACCACCGAACGCCGGTACCATCGTCGAGCTCCGCCTACAGGAGGTCTTGGGACACACCGCGTTGTACGTGAAAGGACCCGATGACGAGGTGCGCGCCGCACTGACGCGTGGGCTCGAACTCGCTCGGGCGTTGGGCGGTGGGGATCAAGAAATTCGTCTGCTCGCTAGCCTGTCGATTTTTCTGATCATGGCGGGTGACTACAAAACCGGATTAGAAATTGCGAGGGAGGGCGAGCACGTTAGTGGTCTTGGCACAGCCGGCAAGATCATGGTGCACTACATGCTCTCAATTGCCCTGATGGCTTGCGGACACCCTGCGCAGGGGCAATCCCACGCTGAGGAATTCCTCAGTCTAGCCACTCGGTTCGGCAAACTGCCGACCATGGCGTTCGAACACACCGTACTGCTGCAAACGTTGGCTCGCAGCCTGTGGCTGCAGGGGAAGCCGGATCAGGCACTGAAGTTGGTACGACGAAACTTGACTGAAGTGGTCAACGTGACGGAGCCGGCGGAAAAGTGCATGCGGCTGGCTTACAGTGCACAGATCTATGCCTGGTGCGGTGAATGGGGTGAGGCCGAGGGGCTGCTCGATGTCCTGGCCGATCATATTGAGAGATACTCACTCGTATCGCATCGCGGAATGGCAATGGCGCTTCGAGGCGAGCTCTTGGTCAAGACCGGTCAGCCAGAAGAAGGGTGCAACTTGCTACGTGCAGCCGATTCGGAGTTCAAGCGCACGGGGAATACATCGCTCGATACCACCCTTGCGAGCGCCCTCGCAGAGGGACTCGCAGCCGTGGGGGCCATCGATGAAGCGCTTCGCCTCATCGGAGAGGCGGTCGAGCTTACTCAACGTCGAGGAGGCACCTGGGACCAGCCCGACCTCCTGCGTCTGCAGGGGTGTTTTTTGGCTTCCCGATCCCCGCCTGACACACGCGCCGCGGACGAGACCTTGCGCTCGGCAGTCGAGCTCGCGCGGCATCAAGGCGCGCTCGCGTGGGAGCTTCGCGCAGCAACGGCGCTTGCGCGCGAGAGGCTGAGGCGTGGCGGAACCGCAGATGATCTAAGCGAGCTCGCGGCAATCTACGCGAAGTTCACCGAGGGATTTAAGACGCCCGACCTTCAGGAGGCCCGCGCTCTTCTGGAGCAACCCGTCCTTCGACGAACCCCTCGAAAGCGTGCCAACCGACCATCTTTCCAACGTAGGTAAGTGCATCTCCGCCTCCATCGCGCGCTCCGTGAGATGGAAGAGATGCGCAAAGCCCTCTAGAGTCGAATGGCGCACTCACTCTAGGTCACGCAGCAGCGGACCCAGACAATGAATTCCGGTCCTGAGGACTGTCGGTATCCCAATGTTTCATCCGCCAAGCCGCTGTGGCAATGGCGAAGTGGACCGCAGCGACGTGCAGATTGCTCCGGGTTAGATCCTGGCCACCAGGAGCAACTGTTGGTCAGAACCGCTGCGCAAACGCCCGGAGAACCTTGAGCTTGCGGCCCAAATTCTTTGCATGTTAGCGGGCCACGCTGAAGCTCGTCCGCGCGGAACGCGAGTTGCAATGTCGATCATTGATGAGTCCGACCACCATCTTCACGCCGGCCACGACTCCGGCGCGCTGGGTCTTCGACCTTTCGCTTTTGGTCGGTGGTGTCTGCGCGGGAATTTTTCTGATCGTCTTTGGGCTACTCGCTTACTCGGTGATCAAGTTCCGCAAGACGGCACAGGACGACGGCTTCGAGCCGCCACAGGTCTACGGCAGCAGGCAGATCGAGCTCGCTTGGACGATCATCCCCGTGCTCATCGTCTTCGTGCTTTTCTTGGCGTCAGCCCGCGTCGTCTACGCGACGGAGCAACACCGCTTCGGACCGAACACGCTGGACGTGAATGTCGTCGGCCATCAGTTCTGGTGGGAATACCGCTACCCGGGGCTGGGGATCGTAACGGCCAACGAGCTGCACGTGCCCGAGAGCGATCCGGCGCAACCAATCGAGACCCGGCTCCTCCTCCGGTCGGCGGATACCGTGCACAGCTTCTGGGTCCCTAAGCTAGGCGGCAAGCTCGACCTAATTCCCAATTCTCCGAACGAGC
>DATHOI010000990.1:0-2934 GCA_035485095.1 Polyangiaceae bacterium
CTCGCGTTCGGCGCATGGTCGAGCTCGATCAAGATCACCTCGCGATGGTCAAGAACGCGCTCACGGGTGTGGTCAGCGAACGCGAAGGTACGGCTTACAAAGAGCGCATCATCGGCGTGGACATGGCCGGCAAGACGGGCACGGCACAGGTGAGCCACGTGACGCCGCGCGGAGTGGACCCAGACAAGGTTTGGTATTTCAACCGTGACCACGCATGGTTCGCGGGCTATGCGCCCTCCAAGTCACCCGAGATCGCCATCGTCGTGATCATCGAGCACGGCGGCGGCGGTGGTAAAAACGCGGCTCCGGTCGCAATGCGAGTCGTGCGAGATTGGGAGAAGTTGAAGGAGAAGCGCGTCAGCGCGCAGATCCCAGCGCACCCACCGGGGAAACGCGGCAGCTTGTAATGCTCGGTGAGCGCATTTCCTTTCGGCGTGGACCGATGGTCGACATGCCGCTTCTGCTCGGCGTCGTCGCGATCCTGACGCTCGGCTTGGTCAACCTTTATAGCGCGACCAGCGTGTACATCGATGACGAGAGCCGCGCTCGTTTGGCCGACATCTACGTTTCGCAGATCTACTGGATCGTAGTGGGCGCGCTGCTCGCGATTTTGGTCGCGGCCATCGACTACCGTCACTACGAGCGGCTGGCGCCGGTGCTGTACGCGGGCGGCATGGTTTCGCTCGGGCTCGTGTTCATCCTCGGACGCGATATCCGCGGCTCGTCGCGCTGGATTCAGCTTGGCAGCTTCGCGTTTCAGCCCAGTGAATTCATGAAGATCTTCCTGATCTTGATGATCGCCAAATTCGTGCACAATGATTCGCGCACCGAGCCGCGAACGTTGCTCGACTTGGCGCCAGCGGCGTTGCTGATCATTTTTCCCGTCGCCGCAGTGATGGCGCAACCCGATCTCGGGACCTCACTGATCTACTTGCTGACGGCGCTGTCCATGTTGGCGATGATGCGCATTCGCGTGTTCAGCGTGTTGTCACTGGTCGGGACCGGCGCCGTCTCGCTGCCGCTCGCTTGGATGTACGTGATGCGCGACTACCAGAAGCACCGCATCACCAGCTTCCTGAACCCCGAAGCGGACAAGACTGGTACCGGCTGGCACGCACTGCAGTCCCAAACTGCGATTGGCAACGGCCAGTTTACCGGCGAAGGGTTCATGCAGGGCACTCAGAACCAATTCGGTTTCTTGCCCGAGCAGTATTCGGATTTTCCGTTCGCCGTATTTTCGGAAGATTGGGGCTTCGTCGGTACGGTATTTTTGATCGGGCTATACGCCTTCGTCTGCGTCTGGGCGATTCACATCGCGTCCCAGGCCAAGGATCGCTTCGGCGCTGCGTTGGCCGTCGGCGTCGGCGCGCTGCTTTTTTGGCACGCTGTTTTCAATATCGGCATGGCGACGGGCGTGCTGCCGGTCGTCGGCATCACGCTGCCGCTCTTTTCCTACGGCGGCTCGAGCGTCGTGACGATGTTGATGGGACTCGGCCTGTTGATGAACGTGTCGATGCGTCGCTGAGCCGTGGCGTGCGATCTGACGCGCCGCGGCTCGGTGTCCGTCACTCCATCTTGAACAGGTCGTCGAGGTCGTCGCGCGTCAGCGTTTTTGCGCCGCCGGAATCCTCACTGAGCACGGATGCAACGAGATCCTTTTTCTTCTGCTTGAGCTGAAGGATCTTCTCCTCGATGGTGCCCGCGGCGACCAAGCGGTAAACCGTGACGACCTTCTTTTGACCGATGCGATGCGCGCGATCAGAGGCTTGATCTTCCACGGCCGGGTTCCACCACGGATCGAAATGGATCACCGTGTCGGCGGCGGTGAGGTTGAGCCCCGAGCCGCCCGCTTTGAGGCTGATCAAGAATACGGGCACCGTTGGGTCGCTCTGGAAGCGATCGATGCGTTCGGGACGATCGGTGGTGCTGCCGTCGAGGTACTCGTAACGAATCTTGTCTTCGTCGAGGGCTTCGCGCATGAGCTTGAGCATCGACACGAACTGGCTGAAAATAAGCACTTTGTGTCCGCCGGACTCCGCTTCGTCCACGAGCTCGCGGAGCGCGCTCAGCTTGCCGCTGTCGTCGTGGCTGAATTCGCGAGGTAGGCCCAAAAGGCGTGGGTCGCACGCCGCCTGACGCAACTTGGTGAGCCCGGCCAAGATGTGCAATTGACTCTTGGCCACTCCAACCCGTTCGACCTCGCCCATGACCTGCGCGCGCACTTCACGCAGCACCTGCATGTAGATCGCCTTCTGATCTGGCGCGAGATCGATGATCTTGTCGACCTCGATCTTGGCTGGCAAATCCTTGGCGACCTCGTTCTTGGTGCGTCGCAGGATGAACGGATGAATCACAGCACGCAGGCGCGCGGCTTGCTTCGAGTCGCCGTTGTCGATGGGGCGTGCGAACTTTTCCTCGAACTTCTGCAGTGGCCCCAAGAGTCCGGGACTCACGAACTCGAAGATCGACCAGATTTCACTGAGCCTATTTTCGATCGGTGTGCCGGTCAGCGCTAGCCGACGCTCAGCGTCCAACTCTTTGGCGGCAGCAGCGGTTGCGCTGAGCGGGTTCTTGATGTTCTGCGCCTCGTCCAAGATCGCGTAATCGAGGGGCAATTTCTTCAGCAGATCGATGTCGCGACGCAGTAGCGCATAGCTGGTGATGATCACGTTCGCGCTCTCCAGCTCGGCGATCTGCTCGCGACGGCCTGCGCCGTGCCATAATGCGGTGGTTAGCGATGGGCCAAAGCGCTCGATCTCGCGCACCCAGTTGGTCACTACGCTGGTCGGCGCGACGATCAGCACCTTCAGCTGTTTGGCTTTCTTCTCCTGCTTCAGGGACAACAACAGTGCGATGGTTTGCACTGTCTTGCCGAGACCCATGTCGTCGGCGAGCACTCCGCCGGAGCCGAGCTCATGCAGGAACTGCAGCCAA
>DATHOI010000991.1:0-8859 GCA_035485095.1 Polyangiaceae bacterium
GGCGGGCGCAGCGGCCGGTGCGCTTTGAGCGAAGGCGGGGAGTGACCACGACAAAGCCGCGGCCATAAACCAAATCGAGCGCTGAAGTTTGAACACGGTGCTTATCCAAGACAGAAACGTTGCGAGAAGCCCCCGCCCCGAACGCGCGCGCACGACTCCGCCGGAGTCGGCTAGAAATGTGCTGATGAGCTTCGGAATAGTTCATGGTTCGAGGGAGACGGCGCGCGGAGGTGGGAGCACAGACCAATGCCCGCACCTCCGCCGCGGTCGTGAATCAGAGACCGCTGTTGTCGAAGTGAGCAGTGAAGATGGTTCTGCTCGCGGAGGTGCATTGATTGAGATACTGAAGATCCGTTTGCGGGCAGTTGAAGCAACCGTTCGCACCGGTCGATGGCGTGCACGTCGCTGCTGCGCACGTCGGCCCGCTGGGCCCAGCTCCGCCTTCGCCCGTATTCCCGGCTTCGCCGATGCTGCTGCTTCCGGCGGTGCCGGCCGTACCGACCGTGCCGCCGCTGCTCGATCCGCCGCTTACCGCGCTAGCGTTGCCACCGGTCGCGCTCGTCCCCGAGTTACCCCCGCTGTTCGTCGTGCCAGCTGCGGCGGTGCCAGCGCTACCGCCGCCGATCACGGGGATCGGGGTCGGATTGGAGTTGTCGGATGAGCACGCCGCGACGGCCGCGCACGCGCTCACGATTGCGAACGCCGTGATCTTTAGGCGAGAGCGACGCGCGCGCTGGCCCGGTTTGCTTTCGATTGAGTGAGTCATCAGTAAGCCTCGCAGAAGCCCAAGCGGCAGGTTTGACCGGCACCACTGCACGGAGTGTTGTCGTCGCACGCGGTGCACGTCGTCGTGGAACCGGCGGCGATCGAATCGTAGTAACACCCGCACGGATCCGGCGAGCAGTACGAGCTCAACGCGCCCAGGTCTCCGTCGCGCTGCACGAGCATGGCGCACTCCGGGATCTGACCGGACTGAATCAGCGTCTGCGTGATGTTCACGCCGCTCGGCGGTTGAACGGTGCCGAGCAAGTAGCCGAAGAGTCGGTCTACGGTCGGATTGTCACTGGCGCCGGTACGCGAGTAGAACTGATTGTACGACCAGAGCTCGTATTGCCCGGTGCGGATGTTCCATTTGTCGAGCACGCCGGGCTGCGAATCCGGCAAATAACCAGTCGTTTGACCGGTGTGTTGATAGGCCAGCGTGGTGACCTTGGTGGGCGCCGCATCCGCGGTCGGGCCCGACGCAAAGCCGATGCCGCTGTTGGCTGCCGTGGTGTCGCTCAGCAGTGCGCCCGAGCTCAGCGCCGTCACCACGTTACCATTCGTGGATTCCTGATTGGCCGCCGAAGCGCCCGCAGAGCCGACCGTCGTCGCTGGGACGCCAATCGCCTTTGCCAAAAGCAGCGTCGCGAACGACGTGGCCGGGCGCGTGAAGACGTACGTCGGGTTGGTCCAAGGCGTCACCGTGCTCGCGACGTTCTGACCTGCACCGAAGATTGCGGCCAACGCCTCGGCGCTGATCACGGTCTGCTGTGAACCGTGGGGCACCAAGATGTTCAAGCCTTGCGCGGGACCCTGTTGATCCGTGACGCCGGCCGGCAATGCCTTGCCACACAACGACGGCAAGTTGGCCATCGTCGAAAAATCGACGGTGTGACCCGTGCCACCTGCAGTGCACGTCAGCGTGGTAGTGGGGTTCGCCGGATCCCAATATTTGAAGGTCGCGGTCTCGTTGTTGTCGAGAAACGCCTGGTAACCCGTGCACGCATCGGTATCCGAGTAAAAGATGGTGATTTGGTCGGCCGTATTGGGGAGTTGCTGCAACACGGGGGCAAGCGCCTGAAGTGTCGCAGTGATCGCGCTGCCGCCCGCCCCATACACGTGATTCGGGAAGGTCGTGAGGGTGTCGCAGTCGACCGCGTGAGCGTCGGGGACCGCGCCCGCTATCGCTGCGGCCGCGGCGATGCCTGCAGCAAGTGGTCCTATTCTATGCTTGAGCGCCATACTTTTGTTACCTCTGTCCTCGATGTTTCGTTGCTCGGTCTTGCTCGGTGCGTTCTTGCTCGGTGCGTTCTTGCTCGGTGCGTCGTTGTTGCTGAAGGCGCGCGCGGGTAGGTCAGCGCACGGCGCGCAATGACGGTTGCCGTTGTTCAGCGGAGAGCTGCGCGAGCAACGCCGTGAACTTCGACGGACCGCAGCGGCTCAGAAGGATGCAGCGATTCCCGCGTTGCTTGGTTAGCCGGCGCACTCGCCACACTGCAGCGTGACTGTTCACGTCGGTGACGACGATGACCACGTCACAGCGTTCTACGAGTGTGCCGAGCGACGCAGTTCCTCGCCCGGCGAGGTGGCCATTGTGGTGCTCGAAGCCGTACCCGGCGCGCTTTGCGAGGTCTTCATAGAACCCCTCATTGCGGTCGAGGCCGCCAACGATACCGATGTGCATGGCAACTCCATGGGCTTCTGCAGTGTCTTCTGCTGTGACGCCACCGTCACAACATTTACTCTATCGACTTGATATACTTTTCAAAGAACGAAGGTCAAGCGGCTTCTTGGGGCGCGAAGTCGGAGCACCGATCTCGGGCACTGGAGCCGAGCCGGTTAAGTAGTTGGTTTCATTGCGATTGTCTGGCTAAACGCTTTGGTCTCTCAGGGTAGACATAAATCTACGAACTGTGGCCCTCGTCGCCCTCGCGCTCATCCGCCCGAGCGGCGCTGCCGAGCACCCGCGACCACCAGGGGGCGCGCGCGGCACCATGGCCCGAACGAGGCCGGCGCGAGAGCGGAGAGCGGAGCGCAAGGCGACGACCACCGAATTCGAGTTGTGCGAGCGAGATGCGCCCTCAGCGATGTCCTAGAGCGCGAGCGCGGATCTGCGGAAGAGGCAATGAGGGCGCGGCGCACGGCGCCGACCAAGTCGCTCAGCAACGTCGCGAGGGGTTTCTATTCCAAATCTGAAGTTTAGACTCAATGCCGTTCGGTTAAGGACCGAGACCACAATATGGACCCCATCGCTCATGCTACCCCCACAACATATCGTAGGGTTCGCCGCTTAAGTGAACGGCATTGAGTTTAGACTTTGACTTCAGATTGGGCGGGCGCGAGGGGTGTCCGGAGCGACTCGATGCGCGCAACGCGAGCGAAGGCGCAGGACCGGCGATGCGCCTTCGCGACGCTGTACCTTCGCGGCCGTCGACGATGATTCCCCGGGCGGGCGCACTGCACGGCGGGCGCACTGCACGGCGGGCGCACTGCGCGGCGGGCTCGCGGTTTTGGCCGCGGCGCGCTGTGGCTGTTTTGTGACGCGGCGTGATCGCTACCGATACGGCGTTGGCGCGTAGGGCAATGGCCGCGTGGAGCGGCTTGTTTTGCTGTATCTGCGGGAGTACAAACCAGCCTCGAAATTGGGGCTGAAAGGCGATTTTGAACATGGGTAGCGCGACTCGTCCGGAATTCATTGCGTCTCGCCGACAAGTGCTGATGACCACACTGAGCACTGGCTTTGCGCTGGCCGTCACGCCGATTGCTGCGTCCGCGCTCACCACCAACAGTGACGGGCTCGAAGCCGGTGAAGTGACGATCCCGACTAGCGCGGGCGACATTCCGGGGTATCGCGCGCTACCGCTGAAGCCGAAAGGCAAAGTGCCGGTCATCCTGGTGGTGCACGAGATTTTCGGCGTACACGAGCACATCAAAGACGTGTGTCGGCGCTTCGCGAAAGAAGGCTACTACGCGATTGCACCCGAGCTCTTTGCGCGCCAAGGGGACGTTTCGAAGATCAGCGACTTCAAGGAAATTTTCAGCAAAGTCGTGTCAAAAGTGCCGGATGCGCAGGTGCTGTCGGATCTCGACGCGGCGCTCGCGTTCGCCAAGAAGGACCCGCACACCGACACGTCGAGGCTCTCGATCACCGGTTTCTGCTGGGGTGGCCGAGTCGTCTGGCTGTACGCCGCGCATCAGCCGGCATTGAAGGCTGGCGTCGCATGGTACGGCAAAATCGTGGGCGACAAGGACGACCTGCACCCGCGTAACCCTACGGACATAGTGGGCGAGCTAAAGGCGCCGGTTCTCGGCTTGTACGGCGGCAAGGACCAAGGCATTCCAGTGGACACCGTGCAGCAACAGGCCCAAGCGCTGGCCGCTTCCTCGAATGCAGCCGCGAAAGGCTCGAGCATCCATATTTATCCGGACGCCGGTCACGCTTTCTTCGCCGACTATCGGCCGAGCTACCACAAGGAATCCGCGGAAGACGGTTGGAAGCGTTTGAACGACTGGCTCAAAGCACACCACGCGCAGTAAAACGAGTCGTCATGAAAACGAAAAAGCTCGGGCGTACCGGCCTCAAAGTCAGCGAAATTTGCCTCGGCACGATGACCTTTGGCAATCAATGTGATGAAGCCGCGTCCTTCGCGATCATGGACAAAGCGTACGAAGCAGGCGTGTTCTTCTTCGACACGGCGGATGTGTATCCGCTCGGCGCGACGCCGGAGATGCGCGGCGCTACCGAGGTCATCGTCGGGAAATGGCTCGCCGAGCGTAAATTGCGCGACAAGATCGTATTGGCGAGCAAGTGTCGCGGCCAAATGGGCGAGGGCCCCAATGAAGCGGGCTTGTCGCGCAAACACGTGATCGCCGCGATCGAAGCCAGCCTGCGTCGTCTCAAGACCGACTACGTCGATCTGTATCAAACGCACCAACCCGACCTGGAGACACCGATCGAGGAAACGCTCGGCGCGCTCGATGATTTGGTGCATCAGGGCAAAGTGCGTTACCTCGGCTGCAGTAATTACCCAGCGCATCTGCTGGGTAAGGCGCTGTGGGCGAGCGACAAACATGGCTACGCTCGCTACGAGAGCAACCAGCCGCGTTACAACATTTTATATCGCGAGATCGAGAACGAGATTGCTCCGCTATGTCGCGCCGAGGGGCTCGCGCTGATCGTCTACAACCCGCTCGCTGGCGGCTTTTTGACTGGTCGCTATCAGGCGGGTCAAGACGTTGCAGCCGGCACGCGCTTTTCACTGCATCAAGCCGGCAAGTTCTACCAACAGCGCTACTGGCAAAGCGCACAGTTCGAGGCCGTGGAGAGCCTGAAGCGCTTTTTCACCGAGCGCGGCCGTTCGCTGACTGAGGTTGCGCTGGCTTGGGTGTTGGCTCAGCCCGGCGTCACGTCGGCGATTTTGGGGGCAAGTCGCGCCGAACAACTCACGCAGAGCTTGCCCGGCGCCACGCTGCAGCTATCCAATGAAGAGCTCGCATTTTGCGACCAAATCTGGTTCGACCTGCCGCGCCTCAAAGATCCCACCGTCGCGCTACGCTAACCGCGAGCGCTGCCGAGAGAAGCCCGCGCGTCTGCGTGGCGCGCGCGGCGAATCGGGCGCGGGGGCCTTCCGCCAAGAAATCCGATGTTTAAGGTTAAACTTCAGATTTGAAATAGGAAGGGCTCACCCGGCTGCACGGCTGGAGCCGGCAACTCGAGCGCGGGGCTGCTCGCAGGTGCGCTGCTCGCGGCCTCGAGCACGGAATGCTGCTTGCGCGATGGGGCGCGGTGGGCGGGCGGATTGCCAGTGGGCGACGCGGGGTGGAGGTAACCGGAAAGTGCCCACGCCCCCAAGTAGTCGGGGCTCGAGCTCAGCATGCGTGGGCGCTTGGCGCGGCGCCGAAAGTCTGGCCAGAGTCCGGGCATGCCGCATTTGTTCGAGCCGCTGACGATTCGGGGAGTGACATTTCGGAATCGGATTGGGGTGTCGCCGATGTGCCAGTACAGCTCGGTCGACGGCTTTGCGAACGATTGGCACCTGGTGCATTTGGGCTCGCGTGCGGTGGGCGGCGCGGCGTTGGTCGTGGCGGAGGCGACCGCGGTTTCGCCGATTGGCCGGATTTCGCCGAGCGATTTGGGAATTTGGAAAGACGAGCACGGCGCGCCGCTCGCGCGCATCGCGCAATTTTTGGAAGAGCAGGGCGCGGTTTCCGGCATTCAGATCGCGCACGCGGGGCGCAAGGCGTCGACCGCGCGCCCCTGGGACGGCGGGCAGCCCTTGTCGAATGACGCGGGCGGCTGGGACATCGTCGGCGCGAGTCCCCTCGCCTTCAGCGAGAAGCACCGCGTGCCGACGCAGTTGTCGAGTGAGCAGATGACGACGATCCGCGGGCAATTTACGGCCGCAGCGACCCGCGCGAAAAGCGCGGGTTTTCGCTATTTGGAGCTGCATAGCGCGCACGGCTATCTGCTGCACAGCTTCCTCTCACCGCTTTCGAATCAACGCAGCGACGAGTATGGCGGCAGCTTCGAGAACCGCACGCGCTTCTTGCTCGAGGTGGCGCGCGACGTGCGCGCCGCGTGGCCGACGGACCGCGTGCTCGGCGTGCGCCTCTCGTGCACGGAATGGACCGAAGGCGGCTTTACCATCGACGACACGGTGCGCCTCGCCCAACTGTTGGAGAAGGAAGACATCGACGTGATCGACTGCAGCGCGGGTGGCAACGTCGCCAAGGCGATCATTCCGACCGCGCCAGGCTACCAAGTGCCGTTCGCAGACGCCGTGAAGCGCGCCACGAAACTGCACGTTGCGGCAGTGGGAATGCTGACCGACGCGCAGCAAGCAGATCTCGTCGTCCGCGAGCAGAAAGCCGATTTGGTGTTCATGGCTCGAGAGATGCTGCGCGACCCTTATTTTGCCGTGCACGCCGCGCGCGCCTTGAAACAAGAGGCGCCCGTGCCGGCGCAGTACACGCGCGCGCATTGACCACGCGCGCCCCGGCGCGTGGCGTCACTTCGAAACTTGATCGAGCCGCCCGAGCCGACGCAGCTCGGGCGCGCGAATGCCGGTAAACGCAGTGACGAACAGCGTGACGCCGCCGCCGAAGACGACCGAGGGAATCACGCCCAGCAGGCGCGCGGCCACGCCGGACTCGAACGCTCCGATCTCGTTGGAGGAGCCGATGAAGATCTGATTGATGGACGCGACGCGCCCAAGCAAGCGGCCGGGCACGCGCATTTGCAAGAGCGTGCTGCGCACCACGACACTCACCATGTCGAGCGCGCCGCTCAGAGCCAATAAGCCAATCGACAACAGAAAGCTCTTCGACAAACCAAAGCCGATGATCGAGAGCCCGAAACCAGTCGTCGCCGCGAGCAAGGTGGGCCCCGCGCGGCGGAGCGGCGGGCGCGAGGCGAGCAACACCGACGCAGCCAGGGCGCCGACGGCCGGCGCGGCGCGCAAAATACCAAACCCGCGCGAGCCGACGGCCAAGATCTCGTTGGCAAACACCGGCAAGAGCGCGGTTGCTCCACCGAACAGCACGCCGAACATGTCGAGCAGCAACGCCGATAGCAACAAGCGGTCACTGGCTAAATATTTGAACCCCTCACCGATGCTATGCGCGACGGACGTCGTCGATTTAACGACCGCCGTGACGCGCAGCCGTGGAATGCGGAACATGCACGACCAAGCCACGGCCAAAAGCACTGCCGAAAAGCCGTACGCGCCGTGCGGCCCGACCGCCGCATACAAGAGCCCACCGCCCGCCGGGCCCGACACCATCGCCAACTGAAACAGGCTCGTGCGGATCGCGATCGCCTTGGCATACAGAGACGGCGGCAGGAGCTCGGCATTCAACGCGGCACGCGCGGGCTGCAAGAAGCTACGGCACACGCCGAGCACGACGATGACCCCGTAGATCGCAAACTTGTGACGCACGGCGCCCAGCACGCCGCGCTCGAGCGTAAAACCGAGCAAGCTGAGTGACATCGCGAACATGATCACCAGCACGAGCAGCGAAATGCGGCGTCTGTCGCGCGCGTCGGCGACGTGACCGCCGAGCAGCGCGAGCGACACGAACGGCAATGCTTCAGCCAGCCCCACGGCGCCGAGCGACAACGGATCGCGCGTCAGCTCGTAGATCTGATACGCGACGACGGTGCCTTGGATCTGATTGGCCAGAGTGACCGCGATCATGCCGAGCATGAAGTCGCGAAAGCCTGGAATAGCCCAGATCTCGGGGGGCGGAGACGGTTCGAGCGCGTTCAAATCGAGTAGCGAGCGACCGGTTTCGTGCCAACGGCCGCTTCGCGCACGCGCGCCGCGACGTCCGCGAGCGACGTGTTCTCGAGGATGCGCAAGGTGGACTGATGCATGTCCTTCAACACCAGCCGAATGCCGCACGTGCGCTCGTCCTCACAGCCCTCGCAGCGCCGGTAGGCGGTTTGGCTGAGGCAAGGCACGGGCGCGAGCGGCCCATCCAAAATCCGGATGATGCTCGCCAGGCTGATGTCCTCCGGCCGGCGGCGCAGCAAGTAACCACCTCCACGCCCCTTGCGGCTGTCGAGGATACCGTGCTGCTTCAGCTCACGAAGGATCAACTCCAAGAATTTCTTGGGGATCCCCTCACGCTCGGCGATGTCCGAGATGAGCATCGGCTCTGCTTGGTCGACCGACGCGAGCAAGGCCAAGGCCTTGAGCGCGTACTTCGTTTTCATCGTGAGCATGTGCGGGCGGTTCGCTCATTCTACCTACTCGATAGGCTTTGCGCGAGCCCGCGGGGTTTTTGGCGATTTAGCGCACAAAAGTGAGCCGCCGCGCCGGCGCAATTGGGGATCTCCAGGCGAGGTTGACCGGCCACTTCGGCGTTATTCGGAGGAGGGTCTGGATCCGAAGTGGCTGGCCAACCCGCAGCGCGGAGCAATTGTGACGACGCGGCGGAAAGGCTTACGAGTATACGCCGGGCTCGCGCCTCAGTCTCGCGCAGACATGTAATGGTCACACAGCAAGTGCCTTCGACCGGGGATGTTGCTGACGCTCGGACCAGCGATGTAGTCCGAGAACCGATACTCGACTACCGCGCTGCGCAGCGGAGCTT
>DATHOI010000992.1:0-10140 GCA_035485095.1 Polyangiaceae bacterium
AGATCAGCTCATGCACCGTTCCGGGCTCGTATGCCGAGTGTCCCGAGTCGGGCACGACGCGGAAGTCTGCCTCCGGAAACGCGCGAGACAGCTCCCACGCGCTCTTCAGCGGACATACGACGTCGTAGCGCCCCTGGATGATCACCGTCGGAATGTGACGAAGCCGCGTCACGTCGTCGAGCAACTGATTCTCGTGCGCGAGAAAGCCGCGGTTCACGAAGTAGTGACACTCGATGCGCGCGAACGCGAGGCTGAATTCATCTCCTGCGCAGCTTCGAATGTATTCTTCGTCTTGCAGCAGATTGCTGGTGCTGGCTTCCCAGACGCTCCAGGCACGCGCGGCTTCTTGGCGCACGAAGGCATTCTCGGACGTGAGGCGGCGATGGTAGGCGGCGATCAGATCAGCGCGTTCGGCGAGCGGAATCACCGCCAGATATTTCTGCCAAGCATCCGGGAAGAGCAGGCTCGTACCGTGCTGATAAAACCACTCGAGCTCCCAGCGGCGCAAGAGGAAGATCCCGCGTAAGACCAACTCGGTAACGCGAGTCGGGTGCGTCTCGGCATAGGCGAGCGCGAGCGAGCTACCCCACGAGCCACCAAAGACGAGCCAAGCGTCGATCCCGAGGTGCATCCGCAGTGCCTCGATGTCCGCCACGAGGTGCCAAGTCGTGTTGTCGACGAGCGACGCATGCGGCTTGCTCTTGCCGCAACCGCGCTGGTCGAAAAGCACGATGCGGTAACGCTCGGGGTCGAAGAAGCGCCGCTGCTTGGGGCTCGTGCCGCCGCCTGGTCCGCCGTGCAAAAAGACAGCGGGCTTGCCGCGCGGGTTGCCGGATTCTTCGAAATACAGCGAGTGCTCGGGTGAGACATCGAGGTAGCCGGCCCGATAGGGCTGAATTTCCGGGTAAAAGCCGCGGCGCTCCATCGCGTGTCGAGGGTACGAGAGGACAAGCCGTCCCACAACATGTTACGGCGAGCCCGTGGAGACCACGTTCGACGCCGCACAGGACCTCACGCCCTTCGTCAAATCCGCACAGCGCGGCCTGCGACGGGACGTGCAAGCGTTACTCGACAAGCTGCCGCACGGAGAGCTCTTCATTCCGCTGGCGCGCAACATCGAGGGTGCTGCGGACGGGCAGCGACTCGACATCGACGGCGGAGAAGTGAAGCTCGTGCCGCACATGCTGCTCGACGAAGACGGCAATCACTACGCCGCGCTCTTCACTCATCCCGAGCTGATCGGCCCTATGGAGCGACAACTCGGTTGGAAGACCGACGACGGCGCGCTGAAGTTCTGCACGGTGCCCGCCCTCTTCGCGCTCGACATGGCGCTCGAGGTGGTCGACGACGAGCACGTGCTCGGGCTAGTACTGAACGCGGGCTCCGAGTTCGAGCTCGCGCTGCGACGCGAGGAGCTAGCCAGCATCACCAATGGCAAAGCCATCCCCTTGGTCGGCTATGTCGCTCAGCTCGAGCCGGACGAGAATGAACAGACACTGATCGCGGAGGGCGGCGAGCCGCCGTCGCCCGCGCTCACCGCAGCTATCGAGGGCTGTCTGTTGGCTCTACCGATGGTCGAAGGCTACGCCTTGCTCCGAACTTTCAACGCCGAGCGCGACCTCGAGCCGCACCCGACGCTCAAACTGGCGACACGCGCCGAAGAGAGCGAGCTGCCCGGCATCGCCCGGCAAATGATCGACGCGATCGGCAAGCACTTGCCCCCGCCGGGCTATATCGACATCGTCTTCGAACGAATCGATGACGACACCTGATTCGCCCGTAGCGCTGCTCGCGCAAAGAGAGGGTGGCGGCCGCCCCGACCTGATCGAGAGCGGTCGAAAGCGGCTGAGCTGGCTCGAGCGGCTGCTGATCGGCTTCGTACGCCGCACGTTCGAGCCCGGTTTACTGAGTCGCGCCGTGCACTACGGTCAGCGGACTGTCGGCTGCGGTTGGATTCATCACTGCACCAAGTACCTGCGCCACGTGCATGGTTACGAACGCTTACCTGCGCTGGACCTGTCGCAGAGCTTCATTCTGATCGCCAACCACCGAAGCTTCTTCGATCTGTACGTGGTGTTCGGAGATTTGGTGCACCGCGGCCTCCAGCATCGCATCGTGTTTCCGGTGCGCTCGAAATTCTTCTACGATAACCCTATAGGGTTATTGGTGAACGGGGTGATGAGCTTCTTCGCCATGTATCCGCCGCTGTTTCGCGAGCGTAAGAAGGCATTCTTGAATCCGCTGGCGCTGGAGGAGCTCGCCTTCCTGCTGCGCCGTGGCGGCATGTTCGCCGGCATTCATCCCGAAGGGACGCGCAAACGGGACGACGACCCGTACACTTTTTTGCCTGCCCAACGCGGCGTCGGCAAAGTGATTCAGGACGCGCGGGTTCCAGTCATTCCCGTGTTCATCAACGGCTTGCTCAATGATTTGCCGAAGCAGGTCTGGAGCAATTTCGAGCGCACTGGGCAGGACATTTTCGTGGTTTTCGGCGCTCCAGTGGAGTTCGGCGATCTGCTGGATCAACCGAAGAGCCCCAAGGTTCACCAAGCGATCGCGGATCGCGTCATGCAAGCTGTCGCCGAGCTCGGTCAGGAAGAACGCGCTTTGAGAGCTGCGCGCGTGCAGTCAGTCGTCGTCGAAAAATAGCGGCTCACGTTGATCGAGAAAGCGATTGATCGCGGTCGTCACCTCGGCGGACAGCTCGGCGAAGCGAATCCCGAGCCCCGGCGGCGTGTCGCTCTGCTCGTTGTAGACGCGCACCCAGCGCACCTCGCCCACTAGCCGGAAGGGCTCTTGGGTGTCGGGCAACCGCAAGCTCACGTCGATCTTCGAGCCGACCTTCTGCAAGCGGTGTGTGGCGATGAACACGCCGCCAGCGGACAGATTCTCCGCCAGCCCCGCGTAGAAGTTGTGCTCGCTACCGAGGCTCACTTCCAGATCGACCGAGAAACGCTCGTGCTCACGGCGCACGCTTTCCGGCGCCTGGCTAGTGGTGCGCTCCGACATGTCCCTATCCTGCCCCGCCCTCGCGCTCGCTGCAGAATCTTTATTCATGACGGACCAGGCGAAGCTTAAGCGAAGCCCGGTCGCGCTCGCGGCGCGCGCGTCAAAGCCACGGATTTACGGCTGAACGCGGTCGCTCGCCGGCCAGGTGACCCATCACCCGCAACACCACGTGCACCGCGCACAGTGCGCAAAAGAAGAACAGCGCGCAGCTCAACGGCACGCGAGCGGCGGCAAAGATCGGGCTCTGACTACCGAACGCCCAGGAGTACGTGGCCACGACGCACGCCAATGCACACGGCAACACGAAGCGCACCCCGAGCCCCGCGACCTCCGCGAGCGAGACGTGACCGGCCGCCAAACGCACGGACAACACGACGAGCAGTACCGCCACAGCCTTGGCTTGGAAGAGCAGCGCCCCGAAGACCTGCAACCACACCCCGGCATTCGGGTCGAACGCGACACAACCCGGCACCCGCGGACCGCCCAAGAACACGAGCGAGACGACGCCGCTCGTTAGAATCAGGTGGCTCCACTCGGGCAGGGTCGTCACTCGACCGCGGCGCGTCGTAGCGCCAGCGTCGAGCGCTGCGCGCAACGCGCCGGAGGGGCGCGACAGCACCGGCACCAGGCCCAAGAGCAGCAGCGTGAACACCACGAGCGCAATCGGGCTCTCGAACGCAAACCATTGCCAGGGCCAGCCGCCTTGAGCCGCCAAAATGTCGTCGGAGCGCAAGCTGCCCGAAAGCAACACGGCGCACGCCATCGCGGCCAGCACCGGCGCTTGGAAGACGAGCGTCACGAGGACGGCGCGCAGGCCGCGCAGCAGCGAAAAGCGGCGCCCCGACTCGCGGCCACCCACGACCAGCGAAGTGGCGCTGAGCGCCGTCAAAGACCCCAAAAACAGCACCGGGAGGTCCAGCTCGCGTGCCCAAATCGTGCGATTGAGCGCGAGCAGTGTCAGCCACGCGCTATCGATGATGAACACGAAGTACGGCAGCGGCGAGGTCGGCAACTGAGCGAGCGCGACGCGGGCAAAGCCCAAGCTCTTCTTGTCCCCGAGTGCCGACAGGCCAGCGTCGAGCCGTGCTCTGTCGCGGATCTGCGACGCCAAGCGACCCTCCAGCCAGCCGAGAGCGCGGCCCAGGGGCGAGGCGAACAACAAGAGCAACGCCACCGCGAAGCCAATTAGTGTCGCGGCGGGCGCCAACTCGGACGGCGAGCCCGGTTGGAAGCCCGACACATCGACGGCGAACGTCGCAGCGGTGCTCTCGTCTCCGCGCCGTACGGATAGGTGCGAAAGGCGCGTGCGCGGTGGCGGGATCAAATCCGACAAGCTCGCCAAGCGCACACCGTCCAGCTCGAGCAAGGCATCACCAGGCAGCAGGCCCGCACGCGCGGCGCGACCTTCGGGCTCGATGGTGTCGATCAGAAGCACGTCGCGCTCTTCGGAATGCACGACGGCCATACCCGCGAAATCGGCGAAGCGCTTGGCTTCGCTTTCGTGCGTTTGGAGCGCGATCTTGGAAATCGACGCTGGGTTCACGTCCAAAACGACGCCATCGAGCGTGCCCTGCACGGGCGGCGCGCCGCTGGCACGAGCCTGAAACGATGCCGTCGCCGCACCGCGGAACGTGGCGTGCACCGCGTCGCCGCTACCGCAAAACTCCCGGCTCAGCTCGCTGCTCAGAGTCAGCGCGATCGAGTGCGGCTCGCTGGCAGCCGCGGGCGCCACGATGGTTACGTCATGCAGCGGCGATTGACCCGCGCGAAATACATCGCCGTGAAAAATGAGCCGAGCGGCGCGGCCCTCCGGGAAGCCCGAGCCGTTGAGCGTGAGGCGATCGCCGACCTCCAGCGAGTGCGGGTTCAGATCCGTCACCTCCAGCAAGTTCGGCGATGCGTCGCGCTCACACGCAACACACGACGAAAGCGCGAGGACGACCGCGCAGCGAGTCGCGATCCCAACAAGACCAGAGCCGGAGAAACGCACTTTCGTGGCTCTTAGCGTGAGCAGGTCCCGGCGGACGAATTAGCCGACGCGACCGCCCAAAATTTGGGCCCTTCTCGCGCGGTGTGCTTTGGTGCCCTACGGCTCGGCAAAGGTTCCGTCACGCGAGGGCAATATGGCGAATTTTTCGACACTTTTGACGCGCATCAAGCAAACCCAGACCGAGATTCTGCGCGTCGCGCCGTATCGCGACATCAGCTTGGTGCCGAACCCGGGCGCTTCGGCTCGGGCGATTGCGGCCGTGGAGGAGCGCATCTCGCATCGACTACCACCTTCGTACCGCGAATTTCTCGCGCAGCACGATGGCTGGCCGCGCTTTTTCGAAGGCGCGACGTTGCTCGGCACCGCAAATCTCGGCAAGCGCATGTACGAGGACATCGCGCGCGCCGCCTTCGAAGCCGCTGAGACCCCGGTTCCGCACCTGGCTCCGCCGTCGCGAGCCCAGCGCCCGCCGATCGTGCCCTTCGGAATCGATCTGCAAGGCACGACGCTGTTCGCATTCAATCCGAGCGTCACTCGCGCCGACGGCGAGTGTGAGGTCGTGGCTTGGGTGAACGAAATCGGCGTGCGCCGGGACTCGTTCGCAGACTTCCTCGAGTTCGTGCTCGATATGTGCGACGCCGAGCTCGAAGGACTGCGCGCGCCACCGCAGTCGCGACGTTTGTCGGCCTGAGCCGCTCGAGCCTGGGTCGATGGTCACGCGGCCGTCACGGGCCGGCCCAGCCTTCGGCGTCCCAGTGCGCCTCCCGACACGCGCCGCCGAAGGCTCTGACGGCCCCTCGCTGCACCGAGTGACCATCAATAAATCGGCAGCTCGGCGCGTTGCTGGCGTCTCATTTGACCGCCTTGACGCTGTGCGCCATGATTGATCTTGCTCATCCGCTTTCGGCCAATCGGTCAAAAAGCGTGAGGCTTCGACTGGCACCGATTGCAGTCACTCTGAATAGTTTCGAGGGCGCACACGAAGATGGTCAGCGGCGAAAGCTCGGACAGCGCGATTCCACCGTCTCCCAGGCGGATCATCAAGCGCTACTCGAACCGTAAGCTCTACGACACGAAGGGCTCGAGCTACGTTACCCTGCTCCAAATCGCGGAGATGATCCGCGAGGGCGAGGACGTGCAAATCATCGATAACGCGACGAAGGAAGACAAAACCGACGTCACGCTAGCGCTGATCATTTCCGAGGAGCTCCGCACCAAGCCGCGTGGCATTCCGCTGACAACGCTCAAAGCGCTCATCCGGAACAAGGGTGAACGCATCCTGACGCAGCTGCGCGAAGGCCCGATCGGCAAACTGATGCCCACCAAGGAGGGCGCGGACGGCGAGCCAGTACCGGGCTCGTCGTCGGTCCCCCCGCCCCGAGAGGAGGACGACTTGTCCCAGAGTAAGGAAACTAAGGGGCTTCGAGCCACATTGGAACAGTGGCAATCGACCATCGACGAGCGGATTCGCGCGGTTTTGCCGAATTTTGCAGCTTTCCGGGACCTCGAGCAGGCGGTCAAACGGCTCAGCGAGCGGGTCGAGAGCCTGGAACGGAACCTGGAAAAACCTGGCGAAAAACGGGAATAGGTTCGCGGGTGGTTAGGTTGCGTAGGTGACACCATGAGCCGCAAAGCCACCATCTCGGCGCGAGAGTTCGAGAGCGAGGCGATTTCCCAGCTCAGCGCGCTGCTCGGCGTCGCTTCTCGCCTGACTCGAAACAACGCGGACGCCCAGGACTTGGTGCAGGACACCCTGCTCAAGGCCATGCGCGCTCGCGACCAATTCGAGGCGGGCACCAACATGCGGGCCTGGCTGCTGCGCATCCTGACCAACACGTTCATCAATCGCTACCGCCGCGGGGGCCTCGAGCGCAGCGTGCTCGACGGGCCGGATGCCGATCCCCTAGCGGACGGCTGGATCAGCGCTTCGACCATGGAGTCGATGCGTGACCCCGAATCTCAAGCCCTCCGCCCGATGCTGGAGCAGGAGATCAAGCGCGCGCTGGACGAGCTGCCGGAAGAATTTCGCCTGGCCGTCGTACTGTCGGACGTAGAAGAACTTTCCTACAAGGAAATCGCCGACATCATGGGTTGTCCGATCGGCACGGTGATGTCGCGCTTGCACCGGGGGCGGCGTTTGCTCAAGGGCCGCCTGTACGAGCACGCGCGAGCGCTCGGCATCGTGGGCCCAGAAGCACTCGTGGGCGACACCTCCGAGAAACACGAGCCGGTGATAGATCTAGCTCAATTCCGCGAAAAGCGAGCGGCACGTTCATGACCAGTTCCTGTCGCCAGATCGTCCCCTTGCTCGAAGCCTTCGGAGACGAAGAGCTCGCTCCCGAGATGTTGCTGGAGGTGGAGCAGCACTTGGTCGATTGCACGACCTGCACCGAGCGCGTTCGTCTCAACCACGCGCTGCACCTCAGCGTGCGCAGCGCGGTCCGCAACTCGGCACCCGTGATGCCCGCGTTCGAAGAACGCATTGCCGCGGCGCTCCGAGCCGAAGCCGCTCGTGAAGAAGTGGTCGACGGCGTCGTCGAACGCGAAGCGCAGCATCACCACATGTTGTCTTGGCGCACTGTGGTGCCGGTCGCGGCAGCAGCCGCGGCGACCTTGGTTTGGGCTGCGTCGACCAGCAATCAACAAGCACAGAGCCGCGACAAGACTCCGTACACGCAAGCCGAGAACGCCGACCAATTGCTGGAAGAGCTGGTCGATCACCATGTGAATGCGACCGGACCGCAAGTGACCGAACCGGCGTTACTGAGCCAGCTCGAGCCGCAAGTCGGTGTGCCGCTCAGCTTGCCGAGCTTGAAGGACTACGGCGCGCGTTGGGAGGGTGGCAGTGTGGTTCCAGTCAGCAATCAGCACGCCGCGTCGCTGCGCTACATGATGGGCGGTCACCACGTGACGCTGTACGTCTACAATTCCTCGCGCGTTCCGATCGAAACTCGACTCAAGCAGCGCGTCGTGCGCAATGAGGAAGTGTACGTCGGCAATCGCCGTGGCGTGTCGATCGCCGCCACCGA
Organism: Polyangiaceae bacterium; assembly: GCA_035485095.1. Classification (GTDB taxonomy): domain Bacteria; phylum Myxococcota_A; class Polyangia; order Polyangiales; family Polyangiaceae; genus PMG-095. The sequence goes on from DATHOI010000992.1 coordinate 8,029, forward strand.
GCACCGCGGAGTCGGCTACGCGATTGCCACCGATCTGAACGACGACGAGAGCGCTGAGCTCGTCGCTGCTGTTTATTAGCCGCGAACGCTACTTGACCAAGGCGCTGCCCTGCTTCCTCGGATCAGCAGCGGCAGTGACGCCCGAGTCGTCGATCGCGACCACTTGTACGGCGCTGGGGTTCTCTTTCATCTCTTGCACGACCTCCCCGCGCCAGCTGAGGTCATCGATGAGCGAGCGCGGCGCGCCGGCTTCGACGAGTAAGCTCGGGCCCGAAAGCGGCACGGCAAAGCGCGGCAAAGTAACGAGCTCCTTCGGCGTCAAGCCGAACACGAGCCGGGCCAGTAGCAGCTGAGTCACGTTGGTGGCGATGAGTTGGCCCCCCGAGCCACCCAGTGCAAACACGACCTTGCCGTCCTTGACCACCAGCGTGGGCGTCATGCTGGACAGAGGGCGCGCGCCCGGCCGCGGCCGATTGGGGCTTTGACTCAAACCGAAGGCTGCGACGTCCTTTTGGCGCGTGAAATCATCGAGCTCGTCATTGAGCACGACCCCGCTCGCTTTACCGCTGATCTTGGCTCCGAACGCGTTGTTTACCGTGGTCGTGAGCGACGCCACGTTGCCTTCGGCGTCCACCACCAACAAGTGATGGGTGCCATGTTCGTCTTCTTCGAAGCGTGGCAGCGCGTGCGTGCGCTCGCTCGAGATGCGCCGCTTACGGTCGGCGATGCGCTTCGGATCGAGCAACGCTAGAACGTCGATTTTTTCGAAATCCGGATCACCGAGAAAGCGCAGACGATCGGACAGCGCACCGCGCATCGCCTCGGCGAGCAGGTGTTGATACACGCCGCTGTTCAGCGGCAATTTTTCGAGCTCGGTCTTCGAAAATGTGCCGAGGGTTTCACCCACCACGACGCCTCCCGCGGAGGGCAGCGGCATCGTGTAAATGTCGTAACCTTCCCAGCTCAAGTGAATGGGCACGCGGCGCTGAGGGCGATAGTCCCGAAGATCACTGGCCGCGAGGGCGCCCCCCGCAGCGTGAGCCGCCAGAATCAAGTCGGCTGCTATGTCACCATCGTAAAATGGTGTTTTGCCTTGCGCGGCAATCCGCGTGAGGGTGCGGCCGAGCGTGGGATTTTTGGCCGATTTGCCGGTCGCCACGGCCTGCCCCGCAGGGAAAAACACCGCCGCAATGCCGGGATCGCTGGCGGCGAGCTTCGCAAAGGGCGACAGCAAGATGCTGCCCAGATGCGGGCTCACCGCGAAGCCGCTTTGGGCGATGTGCGCGGCAGGTGACACGACATCCTGCCAGCGACGCTTACCGAAGCTGTGCTGCAACTCGAAGAGCCCGGCCAGCTCTCCGGGTACACCGCTGGCTCGCGCGCGCTCCTCCGGCTTGAACGGCCGCGCCTCGAAGGCAGCTGCGTCGATCGCCGCCGGCGCAGTCTCGCGAAAATCCAACACGATGGGCTCGTGGCTCGTTGCGCGCCAAAGCAAGGCGAAGCCACCGCCGCCGAGGCCGCTGGAGCTCGGGCTGACGACGCCCGAGACCAACGCGGCACGCACGATCGCGTCGACAGCGTTGCCGCCCGCAGCAAGCTCAGCGAGTCCCTCACGCGTCGCAATCGCGTTTTCCGTCGCTACGGCGACCCGCGCGCGCTGTGCTTGCGCGTGACCACCAGGTGCGCCGAGCGTCAGACCGAGCGCACACAGCGCCGCGAAGCCTGGGCTCGCGAGGCGCGTCGCCGCCAAGGCGCGAAACTGCCGCGATTGTCCGAGCTTTGTCTCCGTAACCTGCGGCATGGCCCGAGCCTAGCAAAATTGGGCCGGCTTTAGGTTTGCTCCGACGCGTGGAGCGTGTGAGATTTGCGCCCACCGTGCGCTTTCTATTCGTAATGGATCCGGCCGAGATCATGACGCCGGACAAGGACACGACCTTCGCGTTCATCCGCGGCGCTCTGGCTCGCGGCCATGACTGCTGGCACTGCCTGCCACGTGAGCTCTCAAATGAAGGTCGCGACGTGTTCGCCCGCTCGCGCACGGTTCGCGTCAGCGACCGCGCGCCGCACGTGACACTCGGGTCGGACGAGCGCGTCGAGCTCGCGCGTCTGGAT
>DATHOI010000993.1:0-4280 GCA_035485095.1 Polyangiaceae bacterium
TCGTCGACGACAGGATCCGTCCACGACGAACCAGGTTGACCGGTCGCTCGACTGCGGCCTCCAGGCGTTCCGAGGGCTGGTCGGAAGAGGGCAGAATCACCCGGAACACGCTGCCCGAGCCGGGGCTCGACTCGACTTCGATCGAACCGCCGAGGTCGCTCACGATGCGATGACAAATGAATAGCCCGAGCCCGGTGCCTTCACCGACGTCCTTCGTGGTGAAGAAGGGCTCGAACAGGCGGGCCATGTGCTCTTCTGGAATGCCGTGACCCGAGTCGCGGATTTCCACGACGACGCGGCCTTTCGGATCCGTGCGCAAGACCAGGCGGATCTCGTTGGCGTGCGCGGCGCCCTCGCGGATCGCGTGCGCCGCATTCACCAGCAGATTCAAGAACACTTGGCCCAACCGAGAGGCGTTGCCGCTCACGGTGGCGACGCGCGAGTATTCGCGCACGACGCGCGCGTGGTGCTGCAGCTCGTTGGCCGCTAGTTTGAGGGTCGATTCCAGCACTTGCTGCACGTCGACCTCGCCGAAGTGGTCGTGGTCTCCGCGCGAGGCGTCCTTCAAATCCTTGACGATGCGTTGCACGCGCGCCGCGCCCTCGCGCGCCTCGGTCAGCGCCGAGACCCACTCCCGCGCTTGTCGCTCGCCCAGCCATGGACCGTGCTGTGGTAGGCGCTCGGCCAAGTATTCCAAATTGGCGACCACGTACGTCAGAGGATTGTTGATCTCGTGAGCCATGCCGGCTGCCAGCGTGCCGACGGTCGACATGGTTTCAGTCAGGCGTAGCTGCGCTTCGAGCTTCTTCCGATCACTCACGTCGCGAGACACCCCAACGGTCATGATCACCTGCCCCTTGCTGTCGAAAATCGGAGACTTGACGGTGTCGACTTGGAGTATGCGCCCGTCCTTTCGCTCGAGTCGCTCGTCCGGGAGCAAGACCGTGTCTTGCGTGTCGAGCACGAGTGCGTCTTGTTCGAGCGAGCGGTTACGCTCGTCGGCTTTGGACTGCGGATTGTAGGCTTGTCCGAGCAGTTCTTCATTGCTCGTGCCCCACGCTTCACGCAGCGCTCGGTTGGCCCACACGATCTTGGAATCCGGATCCTTGACCAAGATCATATCGGCCATCGCGTCGAGGATCTGGCGTTGGCGATCTTCAGCAGACGCGCGGCCGGCCGCGTCCAGCGTGCTTCGCTCCAAGAGCTCCTCCGAGTGCCAAGCGACGACCGCGGCGCACACCGCAGGCACCGCCGCGAAGACGACGGCGATGGCACAATCAAAGATATTAAGACCGGCGCCGATGAACGTGGAGGTTTCGAGCCAGGGCACCTCGTGTGCGCGGCGCACCACGACGAGCAGCGCGGCACCGTAGACGAGCGTCAAAAAGGCCGAATACAGGTTGGCGCGCGCGCTGTAGCGCACTGCGCCCAGGCCGTTGAAGACCGCGATCATCAGCCAAGTGCCGGGCGCGCGAAACACCTCGTACACGCCCGAATGGTTCACCAGGCTTGCGACGTGCAGCGCATACAAGCAGCTGATGTCCACCGTCACGGACAAGTACTTCAAGCGCGAGGCGTGGCGGAGCGGCCGCCTGAGCCAAAACCAAACGAGCGTCGCGTAGCTCGCGAGCACGCACACGACGACTACGAACACCGTGTTTGCGGCGGGTGTCTGCGCGCCAGACGCGGTCAGAACGGTGAGCGCACCGAATGCAGTGAGCCCCAAGCGGCATTGGTTGACTAGGCGTTCACCAGCCAACTGTTGGGCTTGCAGTGCGGCCTCTGCCGCTGCGTTGGCGTCCGAGCGCTGCGCTTGCATGTACGCGGACCTCACACAGTAGCAGGGCGCCCCAGCAGAGGATAGCCAGGGGACGGTACTTTGGGCGCAACGCCTGGCCCGCGCTTCGCGCTTTCACGCCACGGCATCGGCTCCGACGCTCGCACTGTCCGCGGTGTTTGCTGCGCTCGCGGGGCTCGCGTTTCCGGCCGATTGCGGAGGCTCCGCCTTCACCGCCACGGGTAGCGCGGGTGGCGGTGGCGCGGGTGGCAGTGCGGGACACGGCGGCAGTGAGGCACTCGGTGGCGACGGAAACGCGGGCGGTCAGTCTTCCGCCGGCACGTCCAGCGGTGGGCAGACGGGGCGGGCGGGCTCAGCCTCGGGCGGAGCGGGTGCGAGCGCGGGCAGCGGCGGCGTCGCTGGTGCATCCGGCGGCGCTAGCGGCGCTGCTGGCCGCGCTGGTGCCGCGGGCACGGCGGGTGCTGGTGGCATGCCGATCAGCGCCTGTCCGACCACTCCGCCGACGGGTGCGTGCGTTGCGGGCTTGAAGTGCACGTACGGCGACGATCTACGGCTCATGCGCCGCAGTCACTACGAATGCAGCAACGGCAGGTTCGTCGAAGACCCGAGCGCCGCGTGCGTACCGCTCGAGAATTGCTTCATGCGCGATGGTGGCGCAGCGACCGACCGTAGCGCGTGCCCCACCCTCGGGGAAGAGTGCAGCTTCGACGCTGGGACCGACCAAGGCATGGTCTATTGCCGTTGTGAGGCTTGCCCCACCGGCAATTGCGCGGCGACTTGGAACTGCGTCAGCCCGCCCGCCAAGCCCTGTCCGCTCGCGTTGCCCAACATCGGACAACCGTGCAGTGCCACCTCCAAACGTGCAACTACGGTCTTTGCAGCATGCCGGGCGGCGTCGCCACGCTGACTTGTGACGGGCACACTTGGCAGCAGGCCGCGGGCGCCGGCTGCGCGAGCGCCGGCTGAGCTAATCGCAATTCTGCTGCCAAGAACAGCCGTTTGCAGTGCATGAATCGGCGTCGGTGGGTTTCGAGCAATCGACGGGACGGTAGCAGACCATCGACCAAGTACAGCCCGACGTCGCCGAGCACGCCGCCTGATCGGCGCCTGCGGCGCAGGCTGCGGCCAGCGTTGGCGTGCAAGAGCTCGGATCGCTGCATTCGCAGTCGACCTTCTCCGCGCAGCCCGTTGTTGAAGTGCATGAATCCGGCGTCAGGCCGCCACAGTAATTTTTGAGGTTGGGTTCGCAGTTCGTGCCGCACAAAGGGTTCACGCACGCGGTACTAGGTAAGAGCAGGCACACTAGCAGCCCACCTAAGATAAATCCGACGAGCTGACGGGCCTGCTTCATGTTCCCTGTCTAGCAAATCTCGAGCCCGAGTGGCATCGCTTGCTTCTTGCCGCATTTTTCGGACGAGCTTCTGTCTATTTGAAGTCCGCCGGAGGAGTTGAGCGACCGCCGGTGTTGGAGCCCCAGCACGCGAGCGTGCCGTTCGTCGTGATGCCGCAAGTATTCGTAAAGCCGCCGGCGATCTGCTGAAACGTGCCCGTTGGAGGGATACTTTGCCCGCACTCGTTGAGGGTCGTGCAGTTGCTTGCAGTCTTGCCAGCGCCCCAACACTGAACCGTGCCGTCGGTCAGAATACCGCAGGTGTGATAGTAGCCCGCAGCGAGGTACTTGAACGTGCCGGTGGGTGGAATCGCTTGGCCGAAGTTGTCGGTTGTGTCGTTCGGAAGCTTAGACCCCGCGCCCCAACATTCGACGTGTCCGTCGCTGGCAATTGCGCAACTGTGCTCAAGGCCACTCGAGACGAACACGAATGTGCCGCCCGGCGGGTCAGCTTGACCAAACGAATCCTCACCCCAACAATGGAGGGCATCCAAACTGTCGATGGCGCAGGCGTGAGTTCCGCCGCCCGTGATTTGGCGAAAGGAACCAGAGGGCGGCATCGATAACCCGCTCTCCGCTCCCGAAGGCCAGCACTCGATCGCCCCGCAGGTCGTGATGGCGCAGGCAATGCTGTGCTGGACCACCGTCGCTTGGTCAAACATGCCTAACGGAGTGGCCGCGGACGGCTGGGGGCCGCCCCAAAACAAGGGCTCGTGGGCCGTGGTCACGGCAGCGTATACGCCCAATTGCGCGCTGACCTGTAGGAACGTTTCGGTGGGCGGCATCGGAGCCGGACCGGTGCCGGTGTCACCAGCTCCCCAGCACTGCACACTCCCCGTGCTGTCGATCGCACAAGCGGAAGTGCCGACGAGCGCGATCCGAGACGCCTGCGCTCGATCGGTAAAGCAGCCGCTCCCGCCCGTTGTCGCAGCATCCCCGGCGTCACCGCTACTCGTACCGTCGCCTGCTTCGCCAGCTTGGGACGTCGCGGTTCCGTCGCCACCAGCGCCTGCTGTACCGCCTCCGGAGTTTCCGCAACCCTGTACTGACAGGAGCGAGGTTGCCCAACATAGGGCTGCGACTGAGCAGAGG
>DATHOI010000994.1:0-4924 GCA_035485095.1 Polyangiaceae bacterium
GTAACCGCAGAGCGCGTCAGATAGGGCGATGATTTCGGGCTGGCAGCGGAAGTGGTCCACCAGTGCCAGCCGCTCGGTGACGGCGCGGTCGGCGATGGACTGCGTCGAGACGTGTGCGCCTTCGTGCACGCGATACGGCGCGAGCTGGGTCGCGAACGACTCGAGCCCTGGTGCGCGCAGCAAGCGCGCTTCGTCGTCGGCGCCGAGCTCGATCACGGGGGCGAGCTGGTGCACGTCGCCGATCACGAGCGCCGACTCGGCGCGCAGCAGCGCGGAAACGGCATGAGCGGGGTGGCATTGGCCAGCTTCGTCGATCACCAAGCGGGCGATGCTGCCTGAATCAGCGGGCAAGCAATTGCCGAGTGAAAGCAGCGTGGAGCCCCAAATGTTGAACAGACGACACAGCCAGCGCGCTGAGTCGGCATCGCTCCGAAACAGCGCGCGCAAGGAGCGCTCTTGCTCGACGCTGCGCAGCGCCGTCGTGACGGCTTTCGTGAGCTCCACCACGTGCTGCGCGGCCCACGCCTCCCGCAGCGCGACCGCTGCGTCGAACAGCGCACGCGATTGCGGCTCGTGATCGGCCACTTCCGGCACGCGCTGCGCGTCCTCGGTACCCAAAGCCTCCAATGTCGCACGCAAGCGCAGCCGTTGCTCCGCTTGCTGCGCCAGCAGCTTGCTGCGTTCGAAGCCGGCGCGTAGCTCATCGAGCCGCGAGAGAAACTGCTCGCTCGCCTCTTCCCAGCGCTCCATCTGCTGCTCGGCGCTCACTTGCCCTTTGAACTGCGGCGGGAGCTGCGGCAGCTCTAGGCGCAGCCCTGCGCTCGCTAGCGCTTGCTGAAACGGCGGCAGATCTTTGGTCTCGGTGCGCTTGAAGTGACGTTGCAGAGCTTGCAGCGGCGCACGCCCGGGCGCGGCCTCGCACAGCTTGCTCAGCGCGTGCAGCCGTTTTTCCAATGGGATCAGCGCCGCCAGAATGGCCCTGCTGTCCGCCGCGGTGACGCCCAAGAGGCTCGGCGCGGCAGCGCCCGGCACTGCCAGTGCTTCAAGCTCACGTTCTAGCCGCGCGCGCTCCGCGATGCGCGAAAGCGCCGCGCGCCGCGGTGCGAGCACGAGCTCCAGCTCCGCGCGCTTCGCCTTGAACTGCTCACTCGCCTGAGTGAGCCGTCCCAGGCGCTCGCCCATGCCGGCGCTCTCCGCGCGCTTCAACCACGCGAGCGTACGCCGTAGCCCCGCCACCAACTGCTGCTCACAAGCTTGCCGGCTTCCCGCGCGCAGCGCGAGCGGCAATGGCCCGCCCGAGAGCGGCTCGATCACGTTGTCTACCGCGCGGTTGTTGCTGCTCGCGATCAGAAACAGCGCGCTGCTCATGCGCCCGCCGTCGACCAGCGGCTCGACTTGGCGCACGAGAGCCTCCGCGCATAAATGCAGAATCAAGCTAGTTTTACCGGTGCCTGGCGGCCCCTGCACCGCGCTCAAGCTCGAGCCCCAGAAGTGCTCCGCGGCCGCGCGCTGGCTGCCCGTGAGCCCAGGGCCCGGAAAAAGGGCTCGTTGCGGCGACTCGCCCGCTCTCTGCGCGCAGCCCGTCAAGTACGCACCGAGCGGCGACTCCACCTTCCAGCTCGCGCCACCGTCGCCGTCGAGCAGGGCGTTGATCTCGCGTTGCAGGTGCCAGGTGGTCCTCGCTTGTGTGCCGTCGACCACGATGCCGACGGCGTACACCTGAGCGCGGGAGTTGCTTTGCTCCAGTAGGCGGCGCACGGCGGCTGTGAGCCGGCCGAGCCACACCTCGAGCTCACAGCTCTCGGCCGCGACGGATTCGCGCAGCTGCACAGCTTGCGCCTCCACTGTCTCCAGCTGTTCCGCGCTGCGCGTGGCCGACCCTTCGAGCGTCGTGGTGAGCAGGGCGAGCATCTGCTGTTCGCTCGCGTCACCGAGCCCGCGCAGCGCTTCGAACAGGGCGTCGATGCTTTCACCCGAGATACCCAGCGGTTGGCGTAGCAGGCGCGTGTCGATGAAAAAGGGCCACACCCCTTCGACCTTGGGCGCGCGCGTGATGCGCGCCTCGTCCGGCGGCAACGGATACGCTTGGCGCTGCCGCTCGGCCCGCGTGGGCGCCTTGAACGCCTTATTTTCCCCGCTCGCGAAGCGCAGCCGCACCCCGCAGCGCACTAAGCCCGCGAGCTCTCCCTTGGGCAAATGCACGACGGGAAAACACAGTAAGTGCGAGAGCTCCCCCTCCTCCTCACTGCGTCGATATTGCCCTTCTAGCCACGTCTCGAAGAAGCCGCACAGCTCGCCGTCGAACGCGCGCTTGAGCTGCGCTTGCTTAGCCAGCAATTGAGCGATGCCTGCATCGAGCGGCAGCTTGAAATAATCCTGCCCCGGCGTGGGCTGCTCGAGCTTCGGCAGCAGCGCGTCGCGCGGCGCGCGGCGCGCCTGTGGCCGCACCTGCAACGCCTCCTCCAAGCGTAACGCTGCCAGCCAATAGCGCAGCACCTGATCCCCCTGCTCATGACTGAGCTCGCTCGGCTTGCTGGGGGGACGAGAAGAGCTCGGCATGACGCGACGCGGGGGATCGTCGATAGCACGGATGCGGTGTGTGTCGCGTGCGGAAGCGTCCGCGCCGCCGAAGGCTGAGTCTACCGCGCTGTGTTCGGTGACCATCAAGCGGAAGCGCACTGTCTCGTGCTGCCTTGCGGCAAGGCGCTTCGAGCGAATCAGCGAGCTTCCGGCAACCCCAAGCCAAACTGCCGCGTGACGTTCGCTTCGAGCTCGGAGCCGGGGCGCCTCAAGCTCTCGAGCCGCCAAAGCCGAACCGTGCCATCGTCGCTGCCAGAGGCCAGAACGAAGGCTCGATTCGTAAAGCGAACCGCGCGCACGACGCCGGTGTGTCCGGGCAGGATGGCCAGCGCGCGCCCCGTGTGCGCGTCCCAGAGGCGCACACCCTTATCCTCGCCGGCTGAAGCGAGCAGCGCGCTGTCCTGCGAAAAATCCACGCCCAAGACCTTGCCGCTGTGTCCGGTGAGCGTGAACAGCCGCTTTCGCGTTTGCAGATTCCAGAGCTTGACCGAGCCATCGGCACTCGCCGACGCAAGCTCGGTGCCGTCCGGAGAAATCGCGCTCCCGAGCACCCAATCGGCGTGCGCTTGCCACGCCGATTGCGCCTTTCCAGTGCTCATGTCCCAAACCGTCAGCACGCCGGCTTGATCTCCGGATACGAGCGCACCCGACTGCGGCGCCACGCTCAGCGTCTGCACGGGCGCACCCGTTTCGAGCTCATGCAGCAACGCCGCGCTGCTCACGTCGAAGATGCGCAGCGTTCGATTCAGCCCCGCGGCGGCCAAGGTCTGCCCGTCGAGCGAGAAGGCGAGCGCGCGTGTCTCGTCGCGCAACCCGTCGATCACTTGCGTCGGGATCTTTTGTGTCAGATCCCAGATGAAGATCTGACTGCCCGAACCCGCGACAGCCAGCTTCTGACGATCACGGGAGACGGCCAACGCACGCACGCGGTCGAGACGCACCGGTAGGCGCGCCGCGCAGTTCCCGCTCGCGAGATCCCAAATGCACACGCCGTTTTTGCCGAGACCAGCGCTGAGCAGCTGGTCCTGGCCCGAGGCCAGAGCGAGAGCCAGCACGTTGCCGCGCTCGCTCAGCTCGGGTGCGCCGTCTGCCGAGGCCATGGACCAGAGTCGCAGGCCCGTGTCCGGACTGTACGAGGCGAGCTTGGTGCTCTCCGTCGAGATGGCCACGAGCTCGACAGCCGCCTCGTGCTGACGGCTGAGCGAGCTGTGTCCCGTGCGGAGATCCAAGATCCGGAATGTCTTGTCTTTGCCGCCGATCGCGACGAAACGGCGGTCCTCGGACCACGCCAGCGCGTCGATGGCATCAGTGTGAACGACGGGCAGCTGCGGTTGACGACCGCTGCTGGTGTCCCAAAAGCGCAGCGTGCGGTCCGCTCCCCCGCTCGCTAAGTAACGCCCTTGATCGGCGAGCGCCAACGCGAGCACCGTTCCGCTGTGACCTGCGAGGCTCCGTCGCGTGCGATGCACCGTGTCGTACACCAGCAAACTGCCGAGCACGCCGCCCACCACCAACCGGCTGCCATCTTTGGAGAACGCCAACGCGGAGACGGCTTGGCCGAGCTCGAGACGTTCCACGCCACCCGCGGCTCCGGGCTGCCAGAGCAGCACGCTGCCGCGCGCGTTGCCGCATGCCAAGTATTGGCCTTGCGCCGCGACGGCAGCGGCAGTCGGCTTTTGTCCGCAGCGCTCGAAGTGCCACGGTTCGCTCGCGAAGCTTGCGGGCCGAAACCCGACCCTGCCGTCGGCGAGCACCACCGCGAGCGCCGACTCGTCGCTCGCGAAAGCAACGGCGGTGATTTCACTTCCGAGCGGGAGGCTGAGCGCCGGGCTCTTCTTTTCGAGGCTCCACAGCGCAAGCTCGCTGCCCGCGCCGCACGCGAACATGCCCGCGGAAAAGGCAAGCGCCGTCCGTGTGCACCCCGCGGCACCGGACAGCGTGAAGGTCAGCGCCGGGCGCAACGCGCTGCGGGCGGCGATCACCAACCCGCGCGCGTCCGGGCTCTCTTCTTGCGCGAGCGCGCTCGCGGCCAAGCGCTCCGCGTCGACGCTATCGCCTTCGAGCCGAGCCTGCTCGGCTCTCTGGACCAATAGCTCGCCGAGACTATGCCGGGCAGATTCCGCACTGCGCTTCGCAGAGAGCTCGTTTTCGAGTGCGTGCCTCTCGGCCAAGATTGCGCGATCGCGGGCCGCAACCACACGCCGATACGACCACACACTCAGCACCACAATGACGACGAACGCTAGCAGCGACGCTGTCAGCGCCGAGCGCTGGCGAGCAACGAAGCGCTGCACGAGCTCGAGCGACGAATACTCGTAGGCCGCCACCCGCGTGCCGACCTGGT
>DATHOI010000995.1:0-2959 GCA_035485095.1 Polyangiaceae bacterium
CCCGCGAAGCCATTGAACGCGGGGTTTTCGGTTGGCGTGGCTGGGTTTCGCTGCGACCAGTAATGATCGTTCTGCCGATCAAGCGACCGGTAGCAATGGCTGAGTCGTTCGAGTCACCGCCGAAGAAACCGCCAGAAATCCAGCCGTGCGCCGTGCCCGCGATCCCGATGGTCGCGGTGTCTACGGTGACGACGATCTCTCCTTCGCCTGCGCCAAAACCGACCAGCCAACGCATCGCCTGTGAGCCGGGCTCCCATTTGGAGATCGTCAGGTTTGCCTCCGCACCGCCGGCCGTTCCGGATACGATAGTCGCGCTGATGCCGCTGCTGCGAAGCTCGTCGACCAGCGCCGAGATCAAGGCCTGCGAGGCCTCTTGCGCCACGCGCGGCGCGACCACGGTGACGGTCAACGCTTTGGGCGCCTGATAGGGCGAGTCGATTTCCACCGCTCGCCATTCTGCGCCAGAGCACCCCAGCAGCACGGCGCCCGCAACCAACACCGCCGCCCATGAAACCGATCCCATCAGCATGCCCTGACCCCTTCTTTTTCGAGCTCGAAGCGCGCGACTTCAGCACAACGTACGCAAGACGGCTAGCCCAGCAATGAATCTCACGGACGAGACCAGCTGTGACAGTGGCAACCAATGTCCGCAACGGCAGACGTGCACAAGCAGACGTGCACGAATGGGCAGTGCTCTGGCCGGGCGCCACTCAGCTGCGACGACAACCATGCAGCCGTGTGATCCGACCAGGGTTGCGTGCACAGCAACGCAGACGGCACGAGCTGATCGGACAGTAACCCCTGCGCTCAAGGCGATGTGTGCTCAGGCGGGCAACGCGCTTCGGGCACGGCAATGGCTTGCGCGCCGAGCAACGAGTGTCACGAGGCACGTGTGATGCCACGCGGCACGTGCAGCTTGGCCTGGCGGCGATGTAGGCGCGCGTTTTACGCGCGCGCTCACTGGCCATTCAATCGAAAGCTAGGTACGCTGATTGATTATGGACGTAGCGCTGTTGGCTCGCGGTTCGCTGGTCTTGCTTTGGGCTGGTGCCGCCGTCGCGTGTGGCAGTGGCGCGGCGAGCGACGCGGCCTCCAGCGCAGGCGGGCAGAGCTCGAGCTCGGCCGGCAGCGGCTCAGGAGCGAGCGTCGCTGGCACGAGCGCGAGTAGCGCCGGCTCGAGCACGAGCAGCGCCGGCAATACGAGCACCGCGAGCGCGCAGTCGTTCGTTGCCAGCTCCGTCTTCTATCAGGACATCTCCAAGGCTGCGGTGGACTCGGAATCGAGCACTATTTTGGCTGCGCTGCAGGCGAGTGGCTGGGGTGACACGGGCAAGCGCACCACGCTCGGCGTGGATTTCTCGTTCGAGGTCAACACCGCGGACGCGAGCGTCCCGCGGCGCACCTTCACCCAACCGAGTGACGCCCTCCCCGACTGTGATACCGCTCCAATTCCGCTACCCGCGGGCGGCAAGACCGAAGGCGCAGACAACTACGCCTGCGCGGACGGTGATTGCCACCTGCTCGTCTACCAAGGGCCGCGCTTGTACGAGCTCTATCAATCGAACGTCACCGGCGGCATGGCCACGGGGGGCACGTTCAGCGGGAGCTGTTTGGTCGTCTGGGATCTGACGCGGGACTATTGGCAAGCGGCGGCTCCGCCGAACTTCGCTCGTGGCGACGGGTGCAACGGAGCGGACGCTGGAGATTTCCCGATCGCGCCGCTCTTGCTCACCGCCGATGAGCTCGCTGCCAAACAGGTGTCGCACGCGATGCGCTTCACGATCTCCAACAACCGCATCCGGTCTGCGGTCTATGTGCATCCAATGACACATATCGGTGGCCCGACGGGCGGGCCAACCACGCTGCCGTACGGCTCGCGTCTGCGCCTGCGCGCCGACTATGATCTGACTACGCTGCCGAACGACGCGGCGCGCGCCGTCGCCAAGGCCCTGCAAACCTATGGCATGTTCTTAGCGGACGGCGGAAATATCTACATCTCCGCAACGACCGAGGCGTCCGACAGCATCGGAGGCTCCGATCTGGGCGCGCTCATGCCGACGGATTTCGAGATGCTAGACGGCGGCACGCGTATCAATTGGAAAGACCAAAATTGCACGCGCACCCCCGTCGCTGACTGATCGCGCGATCGGGACCGGCTTGGTCGTGCTGCTTGAAAATTACGACCGCTCGAAAATTCACCATTTGAGGTCGATTTCGAGCTGGAACCGGTCTCGGCGCGCCACTGCTCTGCAACCGTGACTCCACTCAGCCGTTTGCCTGGTGTTTCTTCTCGAAAATGGCCGCCGCTGCTCGGGCGCGCCGCGCACAGTTGCGTGCTGGCCCTGGCAGCAGCCGCGTTCGCGTGCAGCAGCGAAGCCGGGGACACGAGCTCGCGCGACGCTGGCGGCAGCGGCGTCGGGGGGGCCCCCGGCAATTCGGGTGGCTCAGGGGCCTTGACCGCTGGCGCTTCGAGCGGTGGACAGGCAGCGATCGGAGGCAGCGCAGCGATCGGAGGTTCGAGCGCCGCTGCCGGCAATACGTCGATGGCCGGCGGCAGCGGCGGGGCGTCCTCGACCGGTGGTGCTCAGTCCTCCGCCGGCAACGGCGGCCGCGCTGGGAGCGCTGGCAGCGCTAACGCAGGAACTGGCGGTGCCAACGCAGGAACTGGTGGTGGCGCGCCGAACGGCGGTATGGCCGGCGCGACCGGCGGCAGCGGAGGCGGCGCGAGCTGCGCGTTCCCGACCTCTTTCAAGTGGAGCTCGACCGGGCCGCTCGCCGACCCCATGTCGCCTCCGGGCCACACCTTCGTGTCCCTTAAAGACTTCACCGTCACCAAGTCGAACAATGAGTTCGTCGTCTATGCCAGCGTGTACGACACGAGCGGCGCGGGCTCGTACAGCGGCGTCAATTTCAATTTCAGCGACTGGTCGCAAGCCGCCACCGCCACCCAAACGTACAT
>DATHOI010000996.1:0-6026 GCA_035485095.1 Polyangiaceae bacterium
CACTCCACCGCGCCATCGCCGACCTCGCGTTTTTCGAGCTCGTAGTGCTGCGCGACGCCGGTGCGCAGCACGACCTCGTCCTGCTGGTGCACGGCCAAGGCGGCTTCATGGCTGGGCAGCTCGAAGCCCGTCTTGCCGACGGCCTCACGTGGGTCGCTCAGGCCGAGCCGCGCCGCCATGGGCGGGTTCGTGCGAATGAAGCGGCCACGCGCGTCCTTGAAGTAGATCGCATCGGGGACGCTGAGCAGCAGGCTATTTAGCAAATAGCGCTCGTGAAAGAGCGCATCTTCCGCGGCCTTCAGACCGCTCACGTCGATCAACGTGATCACGACGCCGTCGATCGCGCCCTTGGCGCGGTACGGCAAGATGCGCAGAAAAAACGAGCGATTGTGGCGATCGCGCAGCTCGCGTTCCACGCGCTCACCCGTCGCGAGCACGCGCTTCAGATCCTCGTTCAGCTCCGGATGGTCGACTGCATAGGTGAAGGTCTCGATCGGCCGGCCCACGTCTCCTGCGAGCAGACTGAAGTTCTCTGCAATTTGCGGCGTGAATTTGCGGATCTTCAAGTCGCGGTCCAAGAAGATCGTGCCGATGTCGGTGCTCGACAGCAGATTGTCCATGTCGTTGGCGAGCTCGGTCAGATCCGCAATCTTGCGTTGGTACTCGGCGTTCACCGAATAGAGCTCTTCATTGACACTCTGCAGCTCCTCGTTCGTGCTCTGCAGCTCTTCATTGGAGGCAAGCAACTCTTCATTGGCAGCCTGCAATTCCTCATTGCTGGTCTCGAGCTCTTCTGTCGCCGCCTGAAGGTTCTCCTTCGTGCGGCTGAGCTCTGCCTCGAGCGCGCCCAATTGTTCACGCGGCACTTGGCGCAGATCGATCTCGGTCTCAGGCGGGGCGGGCACGGGCGAGGCCGCGTCGAGCGACTCGAACGAGATCAGCACGTGCGCGGTCGGCCCTTTCTTGTTCTGGACTCGGCGGACCGTCACCTTGTACAGCTCGTCCTCGATGCGCACGCCCTTGAACACGATAGACGTCGGCTCTTTGATCGCGCGCTGCAGCCCACCAATCAAGACCATGCGCAGCTCGGACTCCACCATTTCGAACGCGTCGAGGCCCTGCCGACCGTCCCGCAGCTTCAAAAACCGCGTCGCGCCGCCAAAGGAATGTACGAGCTCACCGCGATCATCGACCAACAAGCTCGGCGGCATCAGCTCGTCCAACAGCGTGTCGTAGGTTCCGAGCAGCTGAGTGACCGAGTAGCGTGCCGGTTGACGATTGCCGAGCGCCTCCGCTGCAGCCGCGCTCAAACGCAGCGTGCTCGTCTTCGGTGCGTGTGGGGGCTTGCGGTCGACCGGCACCCGAGAGTCGCTATATTTTCGGTAAATCCGCCACTGTTTGTGGATGGTCTCGAAATCGTGATCCAAGTGACCGAGGCTCTCGCTCGGACCGAGGAACATCATGCCGCCGCGGTTCAACGCGAAGTGAAAGCGGCTGAGCACCTTCTCTTGTGCGGCAGGCTGCAGGTATATGAGCATGTTCCGACAGCTCACTAGATCTACCCGAGTGAACGGCGCGTCTTTGACCACGTTGTGGTGCGCGAACACGACCGCTTGTCGAATGTCCGGCACGACCTGATAGCTCCTACCTCGCGGCAAGAAATAGCGCTTCAGGCGTTCCGCTGAGACGTTGACTACGGCTTCTTCGTCGTACAGCGCGCGCGTCGCGTGCTCGAGGGAGCCCTGGTGCACGTCCGTTGCGAAGATCTTGAACGGCCGCTGACTCTCGGCGGTCAGCTCGTGCAGCAAAATGGCGAGCGAATACACTTCTTCGCCGGTCGCGCAGCCCGCGACCCAAACGCGAAACGGCGTGTCCCGCGAGCCCGTCTTCAGGAGCTCCGGGAGCACCTCCTTCTCCATCACGTCGAAGGCCTCCTCGTTGCGGAAGAAGCGCGTCACACCGATCAGAAGATCGCGATACAACGTGTCGAGCTCTTTGTGCTCGCTCTGCAACTTCCGCACGTATTCGTCGATGTCGTCGACGCGCGCGAGCTGCAAACGGCGCTCGATACGGCGCGTGATCGTGCTCGGCTTGTAGTGCGTGAAATCGATGCCGAACTCCGCTTCGAGCATGCGGTACACGGCGTTCATGCCCTGGTCGGCGTCGCTGGTTTTGAGCGACGGAACCCCCGCTCGGCTCACGTGCTCGAGCAATGCCCCGGGCATGTCTTGAGGAGGCAACACGTAGTCCGCCACGCCGGCTTCCCGCGCTGTTTTCGGCATGCCGTCGAACTGCGCGCTGCCGACGTCTTGCACGACCACCAGGCCGCCTGCCTCGTGAACCGCGCGAATGCCGCGCGAGCCGTCGCTGCCGCCACCAGACAACACGACGGCGATCGCGCGCGAGCCGCAGTCGTGAGCGAGTGAGCGAAAAAACACGTCGATCGGCAGGGTCAGCTCTTGATCGCGATCTCGCTCGCTCAAGAGCAAGCGCCCGGCGGAGATGATCATCTCTTTCTTCGGCGGAATCAGATAGATATGGTCGGGCTCGACGACCATCGCGTCCTCGACCAAGCTGATGGGGAGCGGCGTGCGGCGCGCCAAGATCTCGTCCATCAGACTCTTGAAGTCCGGCGACAGGTGCTGAACCACCACGAAGGCCATCCCAGTCTGCCTCGGGACGTTGTCGAAGAAATGCTCGAGCGCTTCGAGGCCACCCGCTGACGCGCCGATACCGACGACATACGGCAACGAAGGGTCCAGTGGAGCGCCCGAACCGTGGACATCCTCGCTAACCTGAGTGGCGGCAGGCGACATTGCGCGTGGGGACTTAGCACCAAGCGTGCCACGGTTTGGTCCAGCTCGAGCGCGCCCAAGACCAGATTGCCGCTGCCTTCTGCGCGACAAAGCGCCCCAGCGCGGTGAGGCAGCGCACACGAGCTGTGTCAGGAACGCACGCGCCAAACGTTGCGTTGCGTGGACGCCAAAACTTCCGAACTGGCCGACCAACCAAAAACTCGGAAAACCGCGCCCAAACCCGCAAAGCTGTCGGCCTCGAGCTACGCGACCAAGACCTTCTTCCGTGACAGCGGAGAGACTCGCTCATCGGGCGTGAGAATGCCGCGGTAGTTGAGCGGATCGGCCGCTGAGGCGTGTAACGGCTCGCTCGGGCCGCGGCGGCGCACGGAGCGCAGCAGCGACACGGCTTCGGGCAACGCATACTGCTCGCCGTCGAAGCCGGCGACGAAGCGGCCGCCGCGAACCTCACCACGCGCTTCCAGCGTGCGCAGCACGCGCACTAGATCGCGCCACGGAATCGGCTGTTTTTCCCGCGCCAATGTCTTGCGGAACACGACGCCGGTGCGGAGCAGCAGTTGTCGCGCGACGAGCTCCGGCGCGGGAGCCGAGAGCCCTTCGCGGCGCAGCACGCTCCAGCGGCCGGCCATTTTTGGCGCTGAGCTTCGGCGCGATGCGTTGAGCAGCAGTGAGCGCAGCCCACCGAACGAGTCGCAGCTGACGAGGCCGCGTGCCACGAGCTCGCCGAGCCCTTCTTCCAATTCCTCACGCACGAGTCCGGAGCTGCGACCGAGCTCTTGCGCAAACATCGCGCCGCGCGCGTGCAGCAGTTTGTGCAGCTCTCCCGCGCCGTAGCCCAGCACGCTCGCGTCCGGCGCGTCCGACAGCGCAAGCCAATCCTCCGCAGTGTCGCGCAAGACGAGACACACGGGCGTCGAACGGATCGGCGTCGCCGCGCTGCCCCAGAAGCGACCCCAGGTCACCTCGCCGGAGAGCGTGAGCTCGTCCAGCCACTCCTTCTTGTAACGGCGCACGCGCGCCGGGAGCACGCTCGCCTCCCAAGCGCTCGCCGGCACTTCGAAAGCCGCGAGCTGTCGAATCACCTCAGCGACACCGCGCGGCCCCTCCAGCTGACGCTCCGGGTCGACATGCTGCCAAGAGGCCAAAAAACGCAGGAAATCAGCCGCGGTCACCGGCTCGATCTCTTTTCTCAAACCCTCCAACGTGTAGCGATGAATGCGCGCCAAGAGCCGGCGACTACACCAGCCTGCTCGCCCTTCGAAGCGCCCACGCAACACGAAGCCCTCGATCTCCAGCTCGAGTAACGCCGGGTCGTCACTCACGATTGGCCCGAGCGCGTCGAGCCGGCCGCGCAGGATGTCCTTCGGGGCTCGCGACGCCTCGAACGCAAAGTAACGATCCCCCTCGCGCACGACGCGGCCCGCACGTTCGAGCTCACGGAGCCACTCCAGCCAGGGCTCCCCTTCTTCAACGGTCACGAAGCCCATCCAAAGCAGCGCCTCGTGGACCTCCTCAGCCGACACGGGCGCGGGCCACGCTTCTTCGCGCACCCGTCGAATCGCCTCGGGGCTCAGGGCCCCGAGCTCATCCGCGCTCTTGACGTCCAAGGAACGCCGCGTGAGCACGGCCTGAGTGCGGCGCTCCTCGAGCGGCGCGTCGTCCAAAAACGAATACGGCTGAGCCGCCAAAATGCCGTGCGCAAACCGCGAGGGCTCCGGCGTATCGACCGCGCGCCGTTCGATGCTGCCAGCGCGTAAACCGCGCAAAACGGCCAGAAAACCGTCCACATCCAGCGCCTCGTTCAAACAATCGTGGATCGTTTGGCGGACCAGCGGGTGCTCCATTGGCACTTCGATATCGCCAGGCGGTAGCGTTTCACCGCACGCTACGGCCGCGGGAAAGCTCGCCGCGAGCAAGTCATCCGCACGCATGCGCACGAGCGGCGGCGGGGTGCGCTTCCCGCCGCGCATGCGTTCGACGAGCAGCGCGCGCGACACGTTCCAGCGCCAGCGCGTCTTGAACATCGGCGCAGGTAAAAGCGCTTGTATCAGCAGCTCGCGCGCGGTCTCCGGGTTCAAGTAGTCGAACACTTCATCGAGCGGAAAGCTATGTTGAGGACCGAGCGAGAGCACGATCGCTTCCTCATTGGCGGCTGCTTGCAGCTCGAAGCCAAAGCCACGACAGAAGCGTTTGCGCAGTGCCAGCCCCCAAGCGCGGTTGATCCGGCCACCAAAGGGCGCGTGCAGCACGAGCTGCATGCCCCCGCTCTCATCGAAGAAGCGCTCGATGATCACGCGCTGCTGCGTGGGCACCGCGCCCAGCGCGCCGTAACCCGCCAGCACGTACTCCGAAAGCTGCCGCGCGGCGGCTTCACCGATGTCGCTTTGGATGAGCTCCGGCTGAGCCAGCGCAAGCTCACGAACGGCCGAAATTTCTGCCGAAAGCTCGCTCGTACGAGCCGGGGCTTCACCGAGCCAAAACGGGATCGTGGGCGGCGAGCCCTTGGCATCCGCGACGCGCACCACGCCGCCACTCACCTTCAGAATCCGCCAAGACGCGGTGCCCAATTGAAAGATGTCCCCGCCGTTCGACTCGATCGCAAAATCCTCATTCAGCGTGCCGACCAGCGTGCCTTCCGGCTCGAGCACGACTTGGTAGTCCGCGTTGTCCGGAATTGCGCCACCCGAGGTGATAGCCGTCAAGCGCGCGCGCCGCGTCGCGCGCAGCTTGTGCCCGACCGCGTCGCGGTGGATGAGCGCCCAGCGCCCTTCACTGTGCACCTGCACCACCTCGTCGAACTCAGTGCGCGAAAGCTCACGATACGGCCACGCGCGGCGCAGCGTCTGGAAGAGCTGTTCTTCGTCCCAAGTCTCCGGCACGCAGGCCGCGACTAGTTGTTGCGCCAAAATGTCGAGCGGGCGCCCCGGTTGCGGCGTGCGGTCGAGCACGCCCGCACGAATGCTGCGCACGAGCGCAGTAGCTTCCACGAGCTCATCCAAAGTGAGCGGGAAAACCCGGCCTTTGGGCGTACGCTGCACGCCGTGCCCCGCACGACCCACGCGCTGCAGCAAAGTAGCGATCGAGCGCGAAGCGCCGATTTGAAGCACCAGATCGACGTCGCCGATGTCGATGCCGAGCTCCAGCGACGCCGTGGCCACGAGCACCTTGAGCTCGCCCGCTTTGAGCCGTTGCTCGGCGTCATGGCGGCGA
>DATHOI010000997.1:0-3708 GCA_035485095.1 Polyangiaceae bacterium
GAGCGGCGGGCGCTCGGTGCGCTAGCGAGTGACCCGTGCGCCTGGACCAGCCCGGACGCGCCGTGCTCGCGGCAATCCTTGACGCGGCCGGTGACGCGCGCGCTCGACGCGCTGCCAACTCAGTTCTCCGCGGTAGTACGGCTCGTCGATCTAGAAGAGCGCAGCTACAAAGACGCCGCCACCGAGCTCGCCGTGCCGGTTGGGACAGTGATGAGCCGCTTGTTTCGCGGCCGTCGGCTGCTCGCCGAGGCGCTTTCGGAACCAGAGCGAGTTCCAGAAGCGGCTTGAGAGCCGCTTGCGCTGAGCTCGCGTTCGCGTAACGATTGATTGAGTGTTGGGCAGGCTGTTTCAGGGACTTCGGCCGTGGTGTGTGACACTGATCCTCGCCGTCGTTGAGCTCGCTAGCTCGCGCGCTGTGGCCGAAGAAGAAGCCTTTCGCATCCTGTACCAAGCACCTGCTTCGTGCCCGGATCAGGCTGTTTTTGTCGAGCGCATGAGGGCACGGACAGAGCACGGGAAAATTGCCGCACCGGGTGAGCTGGCCCGCACGTTCGACGTCAGTGTCAGCGAGGGCCCTCGGAGCACGGGCTTCTTGGGTCACGTAGAATTCGTCGCGACGGACGGCCAGCGCGCCCTGCGCACCGTGGCGGGCACTACCTGTGACGAGGTCGTCTCGAGTCTCGCGCTGATCACGGCCCTGGCCATCGACGATCGCGTCGCGGAGACGGAGTCCGTCCTGCATCCGCCGTTACCACGACCGCGCCCTGTCGCCCCGACTGAGCCCCCCCAAAAAAGCAGACCAAGTCGCGCCGCAAGCTCCAATGCGCCCGAGCTTGCAAGTCTGCCAGTACGCGCACCTCTGCATTGGGATTTAGGGGGCAATGCAGGCGTTTCGAGCTGGGTCGCGCCAGGGTCGGCGGTTGCCCTCGGCGGATTTGTGGAGCTCGGCTCGCGCGAGCCGTCGTGGAGCGTGCGCTTGTCGGGCTTCGATGCGCGTGAGAGCAAGAGCAACAGCGTCGGACAAGGGCGGTTCGCGACCGATTGGCTGAGGCTCGAAGCTTGTCCGGTCGCGGCCGCTTTGTCTGAGAAAATTTCGCTTTCTCCATGCGCCGCGTTGGATGGCGGCGTGCTTCACGCCACCGGCGCAGGCGCGATCGTCGGGGCCACGAACAAGTCTAGGTTTTGGGGCTCGGGCGTGTTGTTGGTCCGCCTCGCTTGGGTGTTGGGCGCGCGTTTCTTTTTTGGTTTGGACGGCGAGCTCGCCAAACCGTTCGTGACGTATGACTACAAGTTCGAAACCTCACAGCATGTAGATGCGCCGCTGTTCACCGTGCCCGCGTTCGGCGTCGGCGCAAAACTCGGTGTCGGTGTGCGTTTTCCTTGATCGATCCCGATTGTGCTGGGGATAGCTCAGAGAGGTGATAGGACTTACAGCCGTGGCAAAGGCGCTGGCCCAGACCGATGCGGAGCGCGCGGTGCCGGCTGAGCGCGCGGCCCGTCTTGCGCGGCTCGTGCAAGAACAATTCGGGTTCGTGTGGCGACTCTTGCGGCGCATCGGTGTTCCTGAGAGCGACGCTGACGACGCGGCGCAGCAGGTATTCATCGCGGCTTCGCAGCGCATCGATGACATTCGGCCGGGCAGCGAGCGCGCGTTTCTGTTCAGTACTGCACTCCACGTCGGGTCGCGCGCGCGCCGCGGTCGCGCCCGCAAGCGTGAGGAGCTCGGCGTCGAGCTGGATGAAGAGCTGGACCCGGCCCCGTCGCTCGAAGAGCTGCTCGATCGCCGCCGCGCGCGCGCATTGCTCGACGGCATCCTGGAGGAAATGCCGCTCGAATTCCGGGTGGTATTCGTACTCTACGAGATCGAGCAATTGACCAGTGCGGAGATCGCGGCAGTGGTCGGTGTGCCGACGGGCACCGTGGCCTCACGCTTGCGGCGCGCGCGCGAAGACTTCGCGGCCCGTGTGGAACGCGCGGAAGCGCGTCGTAAATTTGGAGGGAAGGTCGATGTCTGACGACCCGGTTCGCTTGCTGGACGAAGGCGGTAGTGAGCTATTGCACTCGCTGCTCTCGGCCGCACGGGAAGAACAACCGCACAGCGCTGCGCTAGAGAGCACGCTCGCCGCAGTTGGTGCCGGCGTGGTTCTAGCTTCGGCTGGTGCTGCGGCGACTACGGCCAGCGCAGTGGCTACGCACGGCGCGGTCGGGACCGCATCGCTCGGCGCGGCCAAAGGCGTGGCCGGCTCGACCTTGCTGATCGTCGTCAAATGGCTGGCAATTGGCGCTATCGTGGGCGTGGCCGCCACCTCGGTGGTGTACGGCGTGAGCGGCGCGCTAGCTCCCGCGCCTGGCCCGGCTCGCAGGGCAGCCGCTGCGCTACCTGTTGCATCGGTCGCGCCGACCGCCGTGGGGATGCCATCACCCGAGAGCGAAGTCCCCGAAGCTCCGACGCCACCCGTTGCGCGGATCTCCGCGCCGACCCCGTTGGCGTTGCCCGTCGCCCCGCCTGCGGCGGACAGCAGTGCGCCGCTCGCGGCCGAAGTGGCGGCGCTCGACAGTGCGCGTCAGGCGCTGGCCGCGGGCGATGCCGCGCGCACGCTCGAGCTGCTCAACGGTTACGAGGCGCATTTCTCGGAGCCGCGCATGATGCCTGAGGCACTCTATTTGCGGCTGGAGGCATTCTCGCTGCAGGGTGACAAGTCGGACATGGAGGCGGTCGCGCGTCGAATCCTACGGCTGTATCCAGCGAGCCCCCACAGCGCGAGGGCCCGCGCGGTGCTCGGGTTGAAGGAGTAGCCGTTGCCCGCAGAGCTGCGACGAATGTCGGCCTGAAACCGAGCGCTGAGCGATTTCCTGATCGACTTGCGGGAACGCGGGGATTGTCGAGGTAGGAGGACTCAATGCGAATTGGATCAGGGCTGGCGGTGGTGGGGGTCTCTGTGTTGGTGGGCGCTTGCAGTGGGGTGACGACCTTGGGGACTGGGGTCGGCGGCGCGAGCGGAACCGGAGCTGACGCTGGCTCGACGAACATTGGGCCGGGCGGCGGCGATGCTGGTTCGGTCGGGATCGCAGGCATGAGTAGCGGGGGCGCGGGAGCGAGTGGCGGCGGCGTCGACGGTGTCGCCGGCAGTGTCGTCGTCAGTGGCGTTGCTGGCGTTGCTGGCGTCGACGGTGTGGGGACGTTGCCGCCACTCGCTGATGTCGGACCGCAGCAGCAATCGAGCAAGCTCGACGTGCTGTTCGTCGTCGACAACTCACCCGGTATGGCAGACAAACAGCAGGTCTTGGCGGCGTCGTTGCCCGGCTTCATCAATCGCCTGGTGAATCCGCCCTGTGTAGACGCCGAAGGCAATCCGGTGGCGATGCAACCTGCGTCTGGTGCTGCGGCGTGCAGTTCCGGCACTCGCCAATTTGCTCCGGTCACGGACATGCACGTGGGCGCGATCACCACCAGCTTGGGGAGTCACGGCGGCCAGGTTTGTTCGGCGCCGCCACCAAACAGTCTCGATTCGCATTTAGACGATCAAGCGGAATTGCTTCCAACCAAGCGCACCGGCGTCGCAACCTACATGAATTCGGGGTTTCTTTCGTTCGACAGTACGGGTCAAGCTGGCGTCTCGGATGCCAGCGCGCTCTCGACGCAGGCGCAGGCGATGATCACCGCGGCCGGGCAGACCGGTTGTGGTTTCGAGGCGACGCTCGAGTCGA
>DATHOI010000998.1:0-11400 GCA_035485095.1 Polyangiaceae bacterium
GCCAGCCGCGGCGAAAAAGCCCGCGAGCACGGCACCCACCGCAGAGCCGCCCTGGCCGAGTTGCGCCTGAGCGGCCTCCTCTGCCAAGGGATCATTGGAAATGGCGAGGGCGCGTGACCTCACGGCGCGAGCTCCTGACGAAGCAACTTCGCCGCATGCTCCGCGCCGTGCCCTTCAATCACGACGATCGCTTCTTCGCACTCTGCGAGCACCTCTGCCACGTGGGATGCGACGTTCGCGCGGATCTGAACACCATCACCGAGAGCGAGCAGACGCGTGTACACGCACTCACCCGGCGGCACTTCGCTGCGCGAGACGTCGCGAACTACGTGCACGCCATGCTCTCCGGCAAAAGCCTCGATCTGCGAATCCTCCCAAACTCCGCGCGATTCCCAAGCAATCCGACGACCGTCGTGGATCAAAGTGGAGAAGAGCTTGCTCAAGCGTTCTCGCATGCGCTGGCTGGGCCCGACCGACGAAGGGGTTTGCAGCAGCAGCCATTTCGCAGAGAGCGCATCGGCGATCTCCAGCGTGCGCCCGAACTCCGGCGTACCCGACTCGAGCAGACCGACCCCCTTGGGCAGCACGACGCTGAACGCGAAATCCGACGGGACGCGTTTCTTCCACTCGCTCAGACGCGCGCCGCGCGGCAGGTTCGTGGCGTCGGCGCGCAGCTCCAGGAAATTGAAACGCGCAGCGTAGCGCGCGATGTCGCCCTCATGAGCATTTCTTCCGACGAATAACTGCATTTGGATCTGGAGCTTCTAACAGGCCAGCGGCCTAGTTCGCGAAGTGAAACCACTCGGTCGGGTGGCGCGAGATGAATGCTTGCATGCTGCGTGTCGTTGCTGCCGCGGCCGCCTGCAACTCCGGCTGGCTCGCGGAGCGCTCGACCCAGATTGGCGCCTCGACCGAGAATTCGTAGCGAAAATAGCCCGCGCGATGCGCAAAAATGGGCAACAGCGGAGCGCCCGAGAGAGCCGCGAGGCGGAACGGCCCTTCCGGCACGCGCTCCGTTCTACCAAATAGGTCGACCTCCAGAAAACGCCCCCCTGGGGCACCGCGATCCAGTTGAACGGCGAGCACGCCACCATTTCTCACGTGGCGCAACAAGGGTAGAGAATCGAGCGGATGATCACCGACGTGCATCACGCGGACGCCGGTGCGTTCACGCACTGAATCATGGATCTTACGAGCCTGCTCGTCGGGCTCCGCGAGCATCACGACCACCACATCGGCCGCGAAATCCTTGGCTAGCAAACGCGCCGCGCAATCCCACGGCCCGATGTGCGCAGTGACGAGAATGACGCCTCGCGAGGAAGCCAAGGCCGCCTTCAGATGCGCCTCACCGTGCACCACCAACTCGGTGTCCCCGGCATCGGTGCGCTCGATGCCGAGCGACTCCGCAAAGCAGGCTGCGTAGCTCGTGAAGGTTCGAACCATGTCGAGCCGTTCACTCAAGAACCCCTGCTGCCCCTTGATCCGACGCAGGTTCCGAAGCACGCGCCCGCGCGTCTCGGGGAGTGCGAGCGCGAACGCAGTACCGAAAAACTTCGGGCTGTGCTCGACTACGAAACGCGGTCCGAAGCGAGCGCCCGCATAAGCGAGGCGCCGCAGGAAAGCGCTGTCTGGACGAAGGGCGCGAGCCAATTAGCACGTTCCCGTGTCATGCCGAGGGCGCTGCGGCAAGCCCTCGGCGTCATTTTTCCGGGTGTTGTCGCTAAGTCTCCCTTGAGAAAGGCCCTGGGACGCACGACAGTTGCGAGCATGGCGGGCGCGCCGGAGGCAACCACGACCGATTCGCTGTACGGCGGCGCGGTAAGCCTGCGTCAACCGGCCCGTGGGTATCGAGTCAATGTGGACGCGATTCTGCTCGCTGCCTTCGCGGCAGACGGGCGCCACGCCAAATTTGCCGTCGATCTCGGCGCTGGTGTGGGAGGCGTCGCGCTTGGCTTGCACCATCTGAAGGCCGCGTCGCGCTTTGCATTGGTGGAGCGCGAGTCGGCACTACTGACGCTCGCGGCCGAGAACGCGCGCCGGGCCGACCTCGACGCCGAATTTTGCTGCTGCGACCTCAGCGGGGGCTTGCCTCAGGAACTGCGCCAACGCGCCGATCTCGTCGTGGCAAATCCGCCCTTCTTCGCACCCAGGACGGGTCGCCCGAGCGGGGAAGCTCAAAAGATGCGCGCGCGCTTCGGCGAGCTTGCGCCGTTCCTCGACGCGGCGAGCGCTGCTATCAATGGCACGCGCGCGCGGATCGTGTTCGTGTATCCCGCACGCGAGCTGAGCCGTTTTCTGAGCACCGCGGAGCGCCACCACCTAGTGGCGAAGCGGCTACGTCTGGTCCATGCCGACGCGCGCAGCGCCGCGCGAATTGCGCTCGTTCAGCTGCAGCGCGCCCAGCCAGGTGGACTAGTCATCCTACCTCCGCTCTTCGAATGGGAGCGCAAAAGCGTGCGTTCGGCCGAGCTCGAAGCGATGCTCGGCGGCGCCAACGCAATCAGCAACGCTTAACGTTGCGTCGACAAAAGGCGGTCGAAAATGATGGCCGCAGCTGCTCGCACGCTGAGATGATTGTAGCCGTCCGCGCGTCGACCGTGAATGGAGGACAACCGTACCGTGGCACGCGCGGTGACCGCGTCACCAAGCCCCCAGCCAGTGCCAAAAACGATCAGCACGGGCGCGCCGTCGACCTCGAGCGCTGCGCGAGCGCGAGGGAAATCCAACAACTCGCCGGTGCCAGAGGCGCTGGTCACCCACAACTCGGTGCCGGGCCCCAACGCGAGCAGTGCGTCTTCCAATGCGGGGACGACCCGTAGAATACTGATCGCGGGCGTACGATCCGGAATGCGACGCGCTCCCGAGCCGCTGATCCAGTGCTCCCGGACTCGCTCCGCAAGCAAGCGTTGGGCCGCGATCGGGTGCACGATGAACAAGTCGCTGAGCCCGTACGTGTGCGAGCTTCGCGCGATATCGTGCAAATCCAAATTGGTGATCGCGCTCGTGACGACCGCGCGCGAGCGATCGTGCACTGGATAATGGACAAGCGCGGCGGCGACGCGTCTCACGACTTGCCACCTGCGCCCAGCTTCGAATTCTCCGGCAGCAGATCGGGACGCCGCTGACTGGTGCGCTCAGCGGACGCTGCGGCGCGCCAAGCGCGGATTTTCTCATGGTCCCCATTGCGCAGCACTTCCGGAACCTCGAGATCGCGGAACGCTACCGGGCGGGTATATTGCGGGTATTCGAGTAACCCACCACACTCGGCGCTAAATGACTCTTCGGTCGCGGATTCCGCGTTGCCCAGCACGCCGGGCAGCAGGCGAATGCAAGCCTCGACCACGCACATCGCGGCGACCTCGCCGCCGGTCAACACGAAGTCCCCGAGTGACACTTCGTCATCGACGAAGTGCCGCACCCTCTCGTCGAAACCTTCATAGCGTCCGCAGACCAAGATGAGTCCCTCGAGCGTCGCGAGCTGCCGCGCCTTTGGCTGTGTGAAGCGCTCACCCTGAGGAGTGAGAAGCACGCGCCGCGGGCGCACCGGGGAGGCAAGCGCTACCTCGGCGGCTTCGATCGCGGCGACCGTGGTGTCGGGGCGCATGACCATGCCCGAGCCGCCGCCGTAAGGCGTATCGTCGACACTGAGATGCTTGCCCAAGCCGTGCTTGCGCATGGCCTCCAAGTGCACGCGCAGGATGCCTGAGGTCACCGCACGCCCCACGAAGCTCAGCTCGAAAAAAGGCGCGAACAGCTCGGGGAACAGCGTGACGATCGCGATTTGCATGGCGCTACATCAGGCCGTCGAGCGAGCTCAACACGACGCGCCGCGCCGCGACATCGACCTCGGCCAGCCAAGGCAGCGACAAAGCTTGCTCCGCGGTGCGGCCATCGGCGAGCTTGAGCACGATCACGTCCACCGTGGGGTGCGAAACCACGCTCGTCACCTCCCCAACATCACCATCGGGACCGACCACCCGCGCGCCGACGAGGTCGACCAGGTAGTATTCGCCGGGCTCGAGCGCCGGTAACACCTCGCGCGCCACGCTGACGGTCGCACCGTGCAACGCTTCTGCTGCATTGCGATCGTCGACGCCACGCAGCTTCACCAAGAACGCTCGAGGTACGGCGCGCGCCCGCTCCACTTGGTAGAGAACGCTGCTGCCCTTCAGGTCCAGCCAGATCTCTTGCGCGCGAGCCAAGCTGTCACTCGCCTCGTAGTGTGGCGTGACGCGCAGCTCTCCGATGATCCCGTGCGCTTTGCTGACGCGCCCGACTTCGAGCGTCTCGGGTTTACTCAGCGAGTCACTCGCCATTGACGGAGACCGCTCGGGCGCGTGCCTAATCGACAATGTCGAGGTGAGCGCGGCGACCGATCTTGGTCGACGCAGCGGTCAGGATCGTGCGCATGGACTGCGCAGTGCGCCCATCCTTGCCGATGACCTTACCAATGTCGTTCTTGGCGACCTTGAGCTCGATGAGCGAATTGTGGTCGCCCTCGATTTCGGTCACTTCGACGCTATCAGGGTCGTCGACCAAGGCCTGGGCGATCGTTGCAATCAATTCCTTGAGAGCCATGACTCGGCAACTCCGGTATCGTCGGGACGCAGGCGCCCGATAAAGGTGCGGAAAGGGGAAAAAACGCGGAGGGAAAAGCACCTCACCGTGACGAACGCTCAGCTCTGAGCGGTCGGCGCCGGGTTCTTCTTCAGGAGCTGGGAGAGAGTGTGCGAAGGCTGGGCGCCTTGCTTCTGCCAGTACTCGAGGCGCGATCGGTCCAGGTTCAACACGCCTTCGGCGGCCGGATGAAAGGTGCCGATGTTTTCGAGGTGACGGCCATCACGCGGGTTGCGATGATCAGTAACGACGATGCGGAAAAACGGAGCCTTTTTCGTGCCATGGCGGGCAAGGCGAATGTGAACGGCCATACTATCCTCAGTTATTGCGTGAAAGCCCGGACTAACGGAACGTTAGCACCGGGCAGCTCGGTTGCCAGCGGTCTCGAGACCACCCAGGCCAAGCGAAGCGGGCGGGAACCTAGAGTAAGCCTCGCGGTTTGGTCAAGCGTCGTGGTAACTTGCGTGCTCGGATGGCGGTAGCCAAAGACGAGATTGTGCGGGTCGTACGCGAGGTGCTTGCGCCTTTGGTGCGCGCTGATGGTGGCGACCTGTACTTGGTTTCCGTAGAGGATACGGGGGTTTCCCTGCACGTCACCGGACGCTTTTCGGGCTGCCCCGGAAATACGCTGGCCCGCCGCCGCGTCTTCGAGCCGCCTTTGGCAGCAATCGCACCGGGCATCACGGTCACTCTGACTTCGGGGCCGCTGATCCCCGCCGGCGCCGCTCGCCTCGCGTAGGCGAGGCAAGCGCGCGGAGGAAAGGCCGCTACTTCTTCGGCTTGTCCTTAGCCGCCTTGTCCTTGTCAGCGTTCGGTTTGCTGGGATCAGTTGGCGGATGGGCGGTCGCCGCCGCGACATCCTTGTCCATCTCGTGCAGGTCCTCAGGCTGATTCTTACGATATTGGGCGATATTGTCGACGTAGGTCTTGGACGCGTAGACCATGCCGAGGATAGGGCCGAGATCGACGGCGCGAATGACTTTCTCCGGATCGCGCCACTGAACCTCGTCGAAGGGCTGGCCTTTGTCGTAGTTCGCGGGCACCAACTTGCCGGGAGCGCCGAAACGCTTCTCCAGAATCTTGATCGCTTCCTGGAAGTTCTCGCCGAGCGTTCCGCCCTTGGTCAGCTTGTGCTCGTCGTACACCTTCCACAGCTTGTCGCTGAAGAAGAAGAAATGGCGCTCGGTGCCGCTGCGCAAGCGGAGCGATGCCATGCTCTCGCCGTTCCGGTAACTGTACTCACCCTTGAGCGGTGATTGGTCGACCCCTGTCGGGATGTTGCCAAACTCGATCCGGCCGCGTCGCAGAATGCCCTGCTTGCTCTTGAGCTCATCCTCAAGTGCCGTCATCTGATTGCCGGGCTCGGCCTTCTTGAGCAGAGGCAGGTATTCGTCCTCGAATACCTTGTCGTAGAGCTTGGCCACGCCTTCGAGCGTCAGGTCCCAGTGCAGGCCTTTGGGCGGAATCCCGATGACTTTGTCGAGCGCCCCAACGCCGGTGGGGGCAGGCTTGTCCGCCGACTTGTCCTTGCCTTCTGCTACTCGGGGCTCGACGACCAGGGCTGACGATGCCATACCCACGGCGAAAAGCGTGACGAAGAGTCTGAGCCTCATTGGTATCCTCCGGAAATCCTTGAGCCGACCCACCGCGCGGCGGCGCGAGAACCTAACACTTGTCGGTCAGCTCACTCAAGCAGACAGTTCGACGATATCGCCGCGCGAATAAGTCAAAGCCCGGCCCTTTCCTGCTCTCTTAACCCCCTCACCTTGCTCTCCGTGCGCGCGCTAGGACTCTGCATTTGGCTGGTGATCTCGGGCTTCGCCTGTTCGGCGCCGCCCGCTCGGTCGCCCGCGGCGGGCCTACCGAGCTACGATCCCGAAGACGCTGCATTGCTCGACGACGGACTCTCGGGGCACCTGTTCAATACGGCATTCGTCTCGGGCAGCGCGGGCGACGACCTACACTTCAAGGATCGCGTACTGCGGGCTGAGAGCATTTTGCTCGTCAAAGTCGCCACGGTCTCTCGAGAAGGCAGCGAGGGTACGCTCGGTGATCGACGCAGCTACAACCTCTCGTTTCGACCTCTACAGAGCCTCGCTGGACCGCTGCCGACCGAACCGATTTCGCTCACCATTTCCGGCAAGGACCCCTCGTTTCATTGGTTGGACCGCGCTGAGGGCGCGTGGGTTGGACACGAGCTTCTACTCATGATTCGCCGCTATCGCAGCGGCGACGAGATCATGCTGCACTTCCACGGGGAGCCCAATAGCTCGGCGTTGCGCGAGCAAATCCTGGAAATCCGCCGGGCATCCGCCGCCCAGAAGTGATAAACTTTTCCGCTCGCGAAACGGCGGACAAATAGCGATGGATATGCACTTCCGAAGTACTTCCGTAGAAATCAAAGGGCCGAAGGAAATCGAGGCCATGCGTGAAGTCTCACGTTTAGCCGCGGAGACGCTCTCTGCCGTGGGCGAGATCGTGCGGGCTGGGCTGACCACAGAAGAGATCAACACCTTCGTCCACTCGCATACCCTCAAGCAGGGCGCGCGGCCGGCGCCGTTGAACTACAAGGGCTTCCCGAAGAGCGTCTGCACCTCCATCAACGAGGTGGTGTGCCACGGCATCCCGGGCGATCGCGTGCTACGCGACGGCGACATCATCAACATCGACGTGACCCATATCTACAAAGGGTTTCACGGCGACACGTCAGCCACCTTCTACGTTGGTAAGGTCAGCGACGAAGCGCGCAAAGTGGTGGAGGTCGCACGACGATGCCTCGCTCTGGGCATCGCCCAAGTGCGTCCGGGCGCCCGCTTGGGTGATCTTGGCGCAGCGATCCAGGAGTTCGCCGAAGGCCAGGGCTGCTCGGTGGTTAGAGATTTCGTCGGCCACGGCATTGGTCGAAAGTTCCATGACGAGCCGAAAGTCATGCACTACGGCAAATGGGGAAAGGGCGACCGACTCAAGCCGGGGATGACCTTCACGATCGAGCCGATGGTGAACGTTGGCTCTTGGGAGGTCGAAGTTTTGGACGATGACTGGACTGCGGTGACGGCCGACGGCTCGCTTTCCGCCCAGTTCGAGCACACGGTGCTGGTCACGGAGAGCGGCGTCGAGGTGCTCACCGAGCGCAATCGCCCCTTGGCCAATAGCGAGCTTTTCCCGGACTATTTCAAGTGATCGCGTGAGCTCCAACCCGACACGACTCGACCTGATACCCGGTTCCAACCGAGCCTCCGGGCCGGGCGGGCGGGCGCAACCCGGTGATCACCCAGCTTCCCCAACCCCGGCAGGGACGGTCCAAAAGACTCGCAGGTGGACCTTGACGGATTGCACGCGAGCCGACTAGGTTGCCCAGGGCTTTGCCCCAGGGACTCCGGTCCCGCCGCCCTCGAGCCGAAATTGCGGTTCGCAGGCGCGCCCGGTAGAGGGAGCACTGTGTGTTCGCTAGGACGGGCGTGGGTACGGGTCTGACCACATTTTCCCGCTGATCTCCGCGATGTCCGTCCGAAGCAAGAAAGCTACTCCCAAGAAAGGCCGCGCCAAGGCGAAGGCCACCCCGAGCCGACGCAAGGAGGCCCGCAAGCCGGCAAAGAAGAAGCCGGCTGCGAAGCCGAAGCGCCCTGCGAAGAAGAAAGCTTCGCGCACGGCGGCCAAGCGTCCGGCACCGAAGAAAGCTTCGGGAAAGGCCGCGAAGAAGGACGCTGCGCGTCTCAAGGTCGCCGTGCGAAAAGAGAAGGAGCGCGAAAAGAAAGAGCGCGACCGGGAGAAACAGCGCAAAGACGCCGAGCGCCTCAAGGCGCAAAAGGCCAAGGAAGCCGAGCGCGAAAAGAAAGAGCGCGAAAAGACGCGCGCGCGTGAGGCGAAGGCCAAAGAGGTCGAGCGCGCACGCAAAGAGGCCGAGCAGAAGGCGGCCAAGGTTGCCGCGCAAAAAGCCAAGGACGCCGAACGCGAGCGCATTCGACGCGAGAAGGAAGAAGAGCGCCTTCAGAAGATCGCCGAGCGCGACGCGGCCCGCGACGAAGCCAAGCGCATCAAGGACGAAGAGCGCGCCGCCAAAGACGCCGAGCGCGAGGCCTATCGCAAAGCGAAAGAAGCCGAGCGCGAGCGCATCCGGGCCGAGCGAGAAGCGGCTCGGCGAGCGTTGGAAGGCAAGGTCTCTCGCGCCAGCAAGCGCGCTCAGCGCGGGGACGGCATCGGTCGCGGTGTGACGACTCGCCAGTACCGAGCTGACACCATTCCCAATCAATCGGGCACCCGTCGCCACGACGAACCGCTGCGACTGATCGGTGTTCGCCTCCCGGAGATCGCGCAAGATCCGCCGCGGCCCGCTCCGCTCGCGGCCCAGACGCCCGCTCCGCCGCCGCCCCCCCCTGCGCCCCCCGCCTTGTCGGTAGAAGAGCGCTGGGCCGTCATCAACGAGCGGCTGAACGGCTTGGACGAGCAGTTTCAGCGCGAGTATCGCGAGAGCTTCGAGATGTCGTGGGTTTATCACGACAGCGCGCTCGAAGGCGTCGTGTACACGTTCCAAGAGCTAAAGACCGCGATCGACCCGAACATGAGCGTGGTCGCCGATTCCGGACTGCAGCCCGTATGCGACGAGATCCGCCGGCACCGTCAAGCCATCGAGTACGTGCGCGAGCTGTCCGAGAAGAAGCGCGTCCCGATCAACGTCGATACGATCAAAAAGATCTACTGCATCCTCCACCCCGAGGAAGGCGACGTAAAGACGGTCAAGTATCGGAAGGACATTCCGCAGCACCGCCTGTATTTTCACGAGTACGCGGCGCCCGACAAGATCGCCTACAAGGCGCGCCAAGTCATCGATTGGCTGAACGGCCCCGAGCCCAAGAAGCTGAAGAGCCCGATTCGGATCGCGGCACGCGTGCACTACGACCTCTTGCGCGTGTTCCCTTTCCCGCAAGACAGCGGCAAGGTCTCGCGTTTGCTGATGAACGTGCTTCTGATGCGCGCGGGCCATCCGCCCGCGATCATTCATTCGACCGAGCGCCAACGGTACTACGAGGCGCTCAAGGGTCAGCTGCCGATCATCGTGTCCATGGTCAGCGAATCGATCATGAATGCTCTCTTGAGCATCGAGAAGAAGATCGAAGACTATGACGCGACGAAAGCTCGCGCCTCCTCACCGCCCAAGGGCGATGAGAAGGCGGCGACACCGTCGGCGGTAGTCGCGGCAACTACCGCACGCGACACGGATCTCGATTCGGATCTATATCTCGACCAAGAGATGGAAGACTCGGACTCCGACGCTGAATCGGAATCCGATGATGACAGCGGCGACGACTGAACCGCTCGGTCACGACCGCCAAAACGGGCGGCGCCGTTACTCGTCGTCGCCCGCGACGACATCCCAGCCGGTCGCCAAAGCTAGCTTCGCGAGCGCCACGTTGTAATCGAAGGTCGCGTTCATCTGCAGAAAGCGCTTGGTGGCGTATTCCTTAGCCGGGTCGACGATGTCTTGGTCCTCGAAGGTCCCGACGTCGATCCCTTCTTGCACTTGAACCAACCACTGTTTCGCGTAACCGGTGGCTCGAGTGTACGCGTCGAGGCGACGCGCCGCGTCCTCCGCCTCTCGGAATGCCTGCTCGACCTCTGTGCCGACGCCGCCGAGCGCGTAGCGTTCGGTCGCTCGCTGTTCCTCGAGCTGAGCGTTGGCCTGAGCAAGCCGCGCGGACTGCGGCAAGAAGTCGAGCTTGTATTTGAACACCAACGCGGCGCCGTAGCTCAGGTAGTTGGCGTTGTCCTTCACGAAGGGATTGCGCTGATCTTCGACGAGCGGCGCAGCGGAGTAGTTGAAGCTCAAACCGAGCGCCAAATCGGGGAAGAACTTGGCGCGTTCCATGCGCAGTTGCGCTTCGCGCGCCATGACGCCAGCCCGCGCCATATTCACTTCGGGTCGATACAGCTGAGCCGCGGACAAGTAGTGCGCAAGTGGGCCAAGGCGATGGGAGTTCTGCTGCAGTGGCTCGTCGCGCACGTCGACGTCTGGGCCATCCCCCGCCAAATAGCGCAGCCCGGACAGCGCTATCGCTTCTTGACGTGTCGCCTCGCTCTCGCGGGCCTCGAGCTCGGCGCGGTACATGCGCAATTTCAGTAGCTGGATGTCGTCCCCGTCCCCGTCCTGAACCTTCT
Source organism: Polyangiaceae bacterium (assembly GCA_035485095.1). Lineage (GTDB taxonomy): Bacteria > Myxococcota_A > Polyangia > Polyangiales > Polyangiaceae > PMG-095. The sequence goes on from DATHOI010000998.1 coordinate 10,771, forward strand.
TTTCCAGCCGCCCGAGGTATTTATCGATGCGACTGGCCGCGTCGCGAAGCAGGGTTTGCGCGTCGCGAGCGAGTTGCACGCCGTAGTACGCGCGGCGCACGTTGAGCTTGACCTCGTTCTGCTCTTTCTTGATCTCGTGTTCGCCGACCCGCACCTGTGCATCGGCCGCGTCCCACAGGTTCGTGATTTTTCCGAACGTCCAAAGAGGAATCGCGCCGGACACGCCGAGCTGCCAAGCCACGCCCATGTGATCAGACAAGGCGGCATCGGTGTTCGGCGTATACACGGCAGTACCGTGCACCGAGGGCGCGGGGCCGAAGCCGCCAGTCATAGTGAAATCACTGTACGGCGCCGTGTACGCTTGATCGAGTTGCGCGCGCTTTTGATCGAGTCGGGCGCGCGCTTCTTGCACTTTCGGGTAGTTCAGCGCCGCCAACTCCAAGCAGCGCTTCAAGGATAAGATGCGAAGGCGCGTCGGTGCCGCTGCGGGCAACGAGTTGGCGGCGTCGTTGAGAGCGTCGGTCGAGTCCGCGAAGGCGGCGCGCGAGACCGACAACAAAGCAACGACGCAAACCGCGAGCGCCCGCGGTCTGCGCGGGCTCGCTCCTGCGAGTATGTCGAAACAAGTCA